>CAZNBX010000057.1:0-2491 GCA_964571305.1 uncultured Novosphingobium sp. | reverse complement strand
TCGAATAACCGGTCAGACTCCTGTGGTGTCAGAACTGCGGTCGGCTCATCCAGGCTGTCCCATGCCAGCGGCATGAGGTGGGTATCCATCGGATAGGCCAGCGGGATCTGGTCCCACTCAAACCGCGGTTCACCCATGTCGACGCTGATCCCGGCGTCAGCGGGGGCGACTTCGATCAGTCCGCCGAGGGTTTCGACAAGGGCGCGTTCGCCTACCAGCAGACCGATGGCCCGCGAGGCATTGCCGCAGCTTTCGACTTCGCCGCCGTCCTGGTTGAAGAAACGGGCCCTAAGCGCCGCCGCGGAAGAAGGCTCCAGCACGACAAGCTGGTCGCAGCCTATCCCGGTGCGGCGATCAGCGAGGGCCGCGACAAAGGCCGTCGTCAGCGTGGGAAGGGAAGTGCCGCGTCCATCCAGCACGACAAAGTCGTTGCCTAGGCCATGCATCTTGATGAAGGGAACGCGCATTCCAGCGCTCTATTCGCTGGGGCAGGCGGCGTAAAGGGACTGCCGATCAGGCCATGCGGGCGGCGGCGGGTGCATCCCATGCCCCGACTTCCAGATCCGACGGTGCGGCACGGTCATCCATCAGCCACCCGGTATCGGCCAGGCTTGACCGCACTTCGCAAGCAGTCTGCGGCGCTCCAAACAGATAGCCTTGGCCGCGCCCGATCCCGAGACTTGCAATTTTCGCAAGCATGTCCGGGGTTTCAATGCCTTCGGCGGTGATCGGCAAGCCCAGACCCTCGCCTAGCGAAACGATCGATGTCACGATCGCAGCGCTTTCGTTGTTGGCTTCTACCGTTGAAATCAGGCTGCGATCAATCTTCACCCGGTCGAACGGGAGGGTCCGAAGCTGCGATAGGGAGCTTTGCCCGGTGCCATAATCGTCGAGGGTGATCTGGATGCCCTGATTCTTCAGGCTGGCGATTGTCGTCCGCACGTTGCCCAGCTTGTCGGTCAGGGCGGATTCGGTGACCTCGATTTCGAGGCGGCTGGGCGGGAAGTTCGCTTCGATCAACAATTTCAGCAGTTTCTGGGCGCACCAAGGATCACGTAGCTGACAGGACGAAATGTTGACCGCAAGGGTCAGGTGGCTGTCCCAGGCACTGGCATCAACCAGCGCCTTGCGGATCACTTGCTCGCCCAGAGCTTCAATCAGGCCGATCTCTTCGGCCAGGGGAATGAAGACATCGGGACCCAGTTCGCCGAACTCCCGAGATTCCCAGCGGGCGAGCATTTCAAAACCGGCCGCCAGCCCGGTCTTCAGATCAATCTGCTTCTGATAAAATGGAACGAACTCGTCGTTGGCGATGCCCCGGCGGAGAGCAGCCTCCAGTCGGTTGCGATAGAGCAGTTCCTGTTCCATCGCCGGGTCGAACCAGCAATGGCGGTTTCGGCCGCGCTTCTTTGCGTGGTACATGGCGATATCGGCATTGTGGAGCACTGCCAGCGCGTCTTCGCACGAGCCAGGCTGGTGCCCGGCAACGCCGACCGAGATCGTCGTCTCAAGCTCAAAGCCGGCGAACCGCACCGGGCGCGCCACCATGTCGCTCATCCGTTCGACCATAAGATCGACTTCGCCAGGACGCGCGGGAGAATAGAATAAGGCGCAGGCAAATTCGTCACCGCCGATGCGGGCCAGCAAGGAGCCGGTCGGCAAAATTGCCGCTAGGCGCTGCGCTGCCTCGATCAGCAGGGTGTCCCCGGCGGCGTGGCCGTTGGTGTCATTAACCTGCTTGAAGTTGTCGAGATCGAGCATGACGATTGCCACAGCCAGCCCGTTTTCCGCCGCATGAGCGAAAAGCCTATCCGCGGCGGGACTGAACGACCGTCGATTCAACAATCCGGTCAAGGCGTCGGTTTCGGCCAATAGCCGCGCTTTTTCTTCGGCGCGGCAGCGGTCGGCCAGTTCTTCGGTCAACTCGCGATAGCGCCGCCAGCCCAGCAGGACCAAGGCAATATTGAGCAGCAGCGCCGAGACAAGCATGTGGTCCGGACCCGGCCCGCGGCCCGAAAGCTCGGCAATCGTGGGCGGAATGACGCCGCTGGCGATCCACACCAGCATAATGATGGCCGAAGTGCGATGCCCCGCGTAACGAAGTCTGTACCGCGCGGTTCCGATTTGCCTTCGGCGCCCGGCAGTTGACGCTGCGCGGGCAGCATCGATCCAAAATTTTCCGGGGCACTTTGAGGCATAGTCTTGCAACTTTGCCCCAAGTTGGTGAAATTTGCGTTAATACCCCGGAGTTCCGTATTAACTCTTTATTTCTTAAGGCCGATTTCCTTGAGGCGCTGCTGCAGGAACTCATCCGCGGTTATTGATACAGGATAACGATCCGGGTTCTCGGGCGTGATGCAGGTGACGGCGGGTGAGGGGATGCGCGGGGCGAGGCCGAGGAAGTGGACGGCCACCCCGGCGAGCAACGCGAGCAGCGGGGCGTTGAAGAACTTCCTCCAGTCGCGCGCCGAGGCGCCGCCGGTGAGCACCG
>CAZNBX010000056.1:0-8753 GCA_964571305.1 uncultured Novosphingobium sp. | reverse complement strand
GACGAGAAGAACTGCAACGCCGGGGGCAATATCCACGGCGGCTCGCTGATGACTTTTGCCGACTATGCCCTGTTCATGATCGCTGGCGGCATGAACAACGAGGTCCACGGCGTGACCGTGACCTGCAACTGCGAATTCGTGAACGCCGCCGTGCCGGGCAAGCTGCTGATCGCCCGCGGCGAAGTGGTCCGCGCCGGCCTGTCGATGGTCTTCGTGCGCGGGATCATCTATGATTCCGACGACGGCGACCGCCCGGTCCTGGCCTTTTCCGGATCGATCAAGCGCCTTCCGGCCCGCGACCGGGGCTAGCCTTGCAACTTTCCGGGCATTGACGAAAGCGCGTTGAACGCGCCGAAGATCGGGTCCCATTCCTCGACGATCATGTCGACGATCAGGCCGTGCTGGGCATAGGGATCGCGGGCGATAATCGCGTCGAGCGCCGCCCGGTCGGCGGCTTCGATCAACAACAAGGCCGCCTTGTCGCGCGCGCCGGGGAGCGGGCCTGACGCCTTCAGCACGCCTTCTCGCAGCAATTGCTGGAGAAAGGCGATGTGCGGCATCAATTGTTCCTGCCAGCCTGCCTCGTCGACATGGTGAAAGCGCACGACGTAAAGCGGCATTTCCGTTACCCCCGCCACTCACGCCGCTCTTCGGCAGCGCGGAGGACCTCATAGGCCAGTTGCAGGGCCTGGAACGCCTTGGCGGCATCCTCGTCCCCCGGGCGGACATCCGGGTGGACTTCCTTGGCCTTGGTTCGCCAGGCCTTCTTCACGTCCTCGAAATCGGCATCAGGCTCCAGCCCGAGCACTTCCAGCGCGCGCAATTCATCGCGGCTGCGGCTGCCATCGCCCGATGTGGCCCAGCCATAGTGGGCGCTTTCCTTGAAGCCCTCGCTTTGCTGCCGCTCCTCGTTCTCGCGCGCGGCAGCTTCCTCGGCATCGAGACCGGCGAAATAATCCCACCCGGCGTTGTATTCAGCAGCGTGTTTTTGGCAGAACATCCAGCGATCCGGACTGTTCGGGCTTTTCGGCGCCGGGCAATTGCCGGGCTCGTTGCAGCCGTGGCGGTCGCACAGGCGGACCTGCGCGGCCTCGCGGCTGCCGCCATAGCCGCCCCAGCGAGGAAAGCCCCAGTTATTGGATCGCGTTGGTCGGCCCATCGTTTCGCGATAGGCGCAAGCCAGCCCGTTGGGCAAGGCCGGAAAAGCGTTCGCTTCCGTGTCCTAACTGACGTATTGAACGGCCCGCGGCGCATGACCATATGGCACGCCAAAGGATGTGTTGATGAGCAAGCAGCTTTCCCTGTCGATTGCAGTGTCAGTGCTGGCAATGATCAGCTTCGTCTTGCTCGGCCAGCAGGCAGGCGAGCAACTGGCGCGCGATGCCGGAACCCTGGTTCCGCTCAAGGCCGATTTCTCGGCCATGCCGACGCTGCCGCGCTTCCTGCCGATCCTGAACTAATCCGGCAGATGCAAAAAGGGCAGGACCCGCGGCCCTGCCCTCAATGAGATCAATCGACCGTTACGGTGACCGCACGGCGGTTGCGCGCCCAGCTTTCCTCGTCGCTGCCCAGCGCAACCGGACGCTCCTTGCCATAGGACACCGTTGTGATGCGGCCAGCATCGACGCCCAGACTGACGAGGTAGTTCTTGGCAGCATTGGCGCGGCGTTCACCCAGGGCGAGGTTGTATTCGCGGGTGCCGCGTTCGTCAGCATGGCCTTCAAGCGTCAGGCGCTTGGCCGGATACTTGAGCAGCCACTGCGCCTGTGCAGCAAGCGCAGCCTGGTCGGTCGCGTCGATGTTGAAGCGATCGGTTTCGAAATAGATCGTGTCCTGGCCCATCATCTGGGCAGCAAAGTCAGCCTGGCTTCCGGGCACGGGTGCCGAACTGCTGGTCGTTTCGGTCTGGCTCGGCGTGCCGGGATCGGGCGGCAGGACCTGGGGCGCTTTCTTGGCACAGGCCGACACGGCCATCCCGGCCGCGATCAGCATGGTCAGCGTAAGACGCTTGTTCATTCGGCATCTCCTTATGATTTTCGATCTTGGGCGACCCAGAACGAGTGTCAACATAGATTAGGGACGAAGCGGTCCCCAGGCAGGATCGCTCCCATCGACGGGGGTTTCCAACCGGCGTTCGTTCCGCCCGGTCAGGTCGACCTGCCAAAGCCCGGTTTGCCCGGTGGTCTTGGTCGTGCGGAAGAACTGGATGACCCGGCCATTGGGTGCCCAGGTCGGGGCTTCGTCCTGCCAGCTATCGGTCAGATAACGCAGGTTGCCCCCCGATGGATCCATCACTGCGATCCGCAGGTTGCCGACGATGTGGGTAAAGGCGATCTGGTCGCCGCGCGGACTCCATTCCGGGGTCGCCGCGCGTCCGCCGAAGAAACTGATCCGCTTTTGCCCGGTGCCGTCGGCATTCATCACATAGACCTGCTGGCTGCCCGAGCGGTCGCTTTCAAAGACGATGCGGCTGCCATCGGGCGAGAACGAGCCGCCAATGTCGATCCCCGGCGCATCGGTCAGCTTGACCGGCGTGCCACCCGCGGCCGGAATCTTGTAGATGTCGGTATTGCCGCCGGAGGCCATCGAATAGAGCACCCAGCGCCCGTCCGGCGACCAGCGCGGCGCGAACAGCGGATTGTTCGAACTCAGCAACAGGCGCTGCGCCTTGGTCTGCGGGTCGATGATGTAGATCCGCGGCTGCCCGTTGGTATAACTCAGGTACATGATCGACTTGTAGTCGGGCGAATAGCGCGGGGTCAGGGCGATGGTCTGGCCGGTGGTCAGGAAGGTATGGTTGGCGCCATCCGAATCCATGATCGCCAAACGCTTCATCCGGCGGTCCTTGGGCCCGGTCTCGGCGATATAGGCGACCCGGCTGTCGAAGAACGGGTTTTCGCCCGACAGATTGGAATAGACCAGGTCGGCACACTTGTGCGCGGCGCGGCGCCAGGCGCCCGGTGCCACGGTCCAACCCGCCTTGACCCGCTGCTGTCCCAAGGCGACGTCATAGAGATAGCACCCGACCGTGATGTTGCCGCCCGCTTCGGCCCGGACATAGCCCTGGACCAGCATGTCGGCCCCGCGCGTGCGCCAGCCGCCATAGTCAGGGGCCTGGACCTGGGCCAGTGCCGGACGCGGCAGGCTGGCCGGACCGGTCGGCTTGAACAGCCCGTTGTTGCGCAGGTCGGCGAAGATCACGTTGGCCATCGAGAAACCAAGCGTCGAAGTGCTGCCCGCACTGGTCTGGGTTGGCACGTCGGCATTGGTGGCGAAGGCAGGAATGGCAATCCGCGCATCGTTGTCGAGGCTACCGACGACGTCTTCCTCCACCTCGGGTGGCGGCGCGGCAACTGGTGCGGGGGCGATGGTCTGGGCGAGCAAGGCCGAGGCGGGCAGGACCGCCGCCAGCAAGAAGGGAATGATCTTCTTCATGGAGGTTCTTCCTACTCTTTCCTGAAGTTGAGGCGACGGCTCTTCCACTGATCGTGGAATTCCGGCGGGAGGCCTGTAAACGGCGCAGCAAGGCGGATCGCCCGGATCGCGCAGTCCTTGAACGGCTTGACCTGGGGTCGGTTGGCTTCGGTCACGCCGGTAACGTCGAAATCCTCGATCGACGCGACGCGGCCATTGGGATCGAGCGTGAAGCGAACAGAAGCGCGCAGCTTGCCGACATCGAGGCCGCTGACCGGGCAGGAGTTCCACGGACCGCGGACCCGCGCATTGATCGACGACGACCACGAGGCAACCTGCTGCGCCGAGGCCTGCGATGCTGCCGCGGTCTGGTCTTTGCCCTTGCTGCTTCCACCAGGGATGCCTTTGGCAAAGAGCTGGTCAAAGCTGCTTGCCCCGGCCTTTGCCGGTGCCTTGGCCGCAGGCATCGCCTTCGGCTGGGTTGCCTTGGCCGGCTGTTGCGGTTTCGCCGGAGCGGCTTTCGGTACCGGAGCGGGCGCAGGCTTGGGTGGCGGCACCGCCTTGGCGCGCGGCTGCGGCGCGGGCTGGGGCTTGGGCTGCGGTTGGGGTTGCGGCTGAGGCTTTGGCTGGGGCTGCGGCGGAGTGACCGCCTCCTCGGCTGGCGCAGGTTCGCCCAGTTCGGGACCCTTGTCGGCCACCGGGTCCGACTGCGGCTTGGGCGAAGTGGAGACAGCACCCATCTCGTCGCTCAGCGTCACGCTCACCCGGTCAATCGGCGGCAGCGGTTCAGGCGCCTTGGCCGTGACCAGGACCCAGACCAGCGCGACATGGCCAAGCGCAGCCAAGCCGAGGCCAAAAGCCTCTTCGCGAGAAAGCGCGGACCGCCTCACACCAAACCCCGAATGACAGGTGATTTGAACATCATCACCGCGCTAGGGACTTGGAACTGAACCGGTGGTGACCAGCGAAATGGCATTGAAGCCAGCCCGATTGAGCTCGCCCATCACCGCCATGACCCGCCCGTAATCAAGGGTGCGGTCGGCGCGCAGGACCACTTGCGGCGGCTTGCCGTCGGGCGCGGGCGGCACTTCGGCCAGTTTCTGCGCCAGGCTGCCCGGCTCCAGCGGAGCATCGCCGAGATAGATCGTTCCATCCTCGGCAATCGAGATGCTGATCTCTTCCGGGTTCTGGTTGAGCGGCTTGGCATTGGCATCGGGCAGGTTGACCGGCACCCCGGCGCTGAGCAGCGGGGCAGTCACCATGAAGATAATCAGCAGCACCAGCATCACGTCGACCAGCGGCGTGACGTTGATGTCGGCCATCGGCGCCCGGCCGCGACGCTTGCGCCGGGAAGGAGCGGCACCCATCGCCATTACATCGAATCCAGTTCGCGGCTGAGGCTGGCGTGGAAGCGGTCGGCGAAGCGCTGCAGGCGCGCTTCGAGCTGGTCGACCCGGTGCGACAGGCGGTTGTAGGCGATGACCGCGGGGATTGCGGCAAACAGGCCGATGGCGGTGGCAAACAGGGCTTCGGAAATGCCCGGCGCCACCACGGCGAGCGAGGAATTCTGCTGCTGGCCGATCTGGAAGAACGAGTTCATGATCCCCCAGACGGTGCCGAACAGGCCGACGAACGGCGCGACCGAACCCACCGTGGCGAGGAAGTTGAGCCGTTCGGAGAGCTGCTCCGCCTCGACCGCAATCGCGCTGTCCATCGCCTGGGCAAGGCGTTGGCGGGTCCCTTCGCGGTCCAGCTGCTTGCTGCCCGTCGAGCGACGCCATTCGGCAATCGCCGCCCCCGCGACCTTGGCCGAGGGCACATCGCCGCCGCCACGCTGGGCCTGGAAGGCATCGATATCCGACGCGTTCCAGAAATCATGCTCGTAGGAACGGCTTGCCGCGCTAACCTTGCGATAGCGCAGGCTGAAAGCGGCAATGATCGTCCAGACCCAGATCGACGCGAGTATCAGGCCGACCATCACCACCTTCACGACGATATCGGCCTGCAGGAACAGGGCCAGCGGATCGAGGTGCTTGGGCGCGTCAGCAGCAGCGGACAGCAGGGTCAGGGTAGTCATTTCGTTCCTTCGGAGACAATCGGGGCAAAGGCTGCGCGCCAGCCATCGGGCATGCGGCGCGGTTTACCTTCGGGAGAGACAAAGCCGACGCGGAAAGTCGCCTCGGCCAGAAGCAGGCCATCTTCGCGGATCGCCTTCTGGTGCATCCGACAAGAGGCAGCACCAAGGTCGGTGCACAGGGTTTCAATCAGGATGCCGTCATCCAGCCGCGCAGGGGCGACATAGCGGATCGACAAGTCAGCCACGGCAAAGGCGCCGGTGCCCGCCTCGTTTACCGCGCGCTGATCAATCCCCAATAAGCGGACGAAGTCGGACCGCGCGCGTTCGAACCAGCGCAGGTAATTGGCATGATAGACCACGCCCGACAGGTCGGTGTCCTCGAAATAGGCCCGCACCGCAAAGCGATGCAGTGGACCCTCGATCAGGCCGGAAGGAAAGGCGGGCTGCGACGTCATACCCGAACAGCCTTAGCAACGGCCCGAGTCGCAGGGCAAGGGGCTGCGCTCGGCTTACCCCGGCGCAGTCACGCTTCGTCAGCGCGCGAGCATCGGCCCCAAGGGACGGCCGGCAAAGACATGGACATGAAGATGCGGGACTTCCTGGTGTCCATGGCCGCCAATGTTGGCCAGCAACCGGTAACCCGGCTCAACCAGGCCAGCCTCGCGCGCAACCGTTCCGACGGCGCGGATAAAGCCCGCAATTTCCTCTGCCGAAGCCTTGGCCGAAAAATCATCCCAGCTGACATAGGGCCCCTTCGGGATCACCAGCACGTGGAGCGGCGCCTGCGGGTTGATGTCGTGAAAGGCCAGCGCCCATTCGTCTTCGTAGACGGTCTTGTTCGGGATTTCCCCGCGCAGGATCTTCGCGAAGATGTTCTGGTCGTCATAGGGCTGTGTGGCGTCGATCGGCATTTACTGACCTCTTGCTGCTTTTTCAGCGATCCCGCTGGTTCCTTCGCGGCGGTCGAGTTCGGCCAGGACTTCGTCCAGCGCAACACCCTTGGCATCGAGCAGGACGAGCAGGTGGAACAGGGTGTCCGCCGCCTCGCCGATCAGTTCCTCGCGGCTGCCAGAGAGGGCAGCGATGACGGTTTCGACCGCCTCTTCGCCAAGCTTGCGGGCAATCACCGGAACGCCGCGCGCGTTGAGCTTGGCGACCCAGCTGGTTTCGGGATCGGCACCGCGGCGTGCGGCAATCGTGGCGGCCAGGCGGGTCAGCGTATCCATGATCAAGCCATGCGGTCCGGTGCCCTGAAGGTCAAGAGGCTCAGGTCAAGAGGCTGCGCGCCAGATCGGATATTGCACCAGTCGCCCCTGCACGCCGAGCAGGGCATCGGCCGCGCGGACCGGCTGCAGCGCGGCGATGATAGCTGGATCGGCCGCGTCCATCCCGCCAGTCAGAGTGCCGAACGCGGGCAGGATCAGTTTGCGCTCGCTGGCCACGACGCAGGGCCGGACGATTGAGCGGCCACGCGCCTTGACCCGCAGCTTGGGATGGAAATGGCCGGAGAGTTCGGGGCGGGTTTCACCCCGGTGCGCCTCGTGCCGCAGCATCACGCCGGATACTTCGATCTCGTCGACGGAGGTGCCGGACGGGACCACGCCCTGATCGTGGTTGCCCGAGACCCAGACCCAGTCGGTGGCCCGGGTCAGGGCATCGAGCATGCCCGCCGCATGCGGCTCCAGCCGCTCGGCCCCGGCGCGGTCGTGGAAATTGTCGCCCAGGCAAAACACCCGCCGCGCGCCGGTTTGCCGCACAGCCTCTGCCACGCGGGCCAAGGTCTCGCGGCTGTCATAGGGTGGCAGCATCTGCCCGAACCGGGCAAAGAAGCTCGCTTTTTCGAGGTGGAGGTCGGCCACCAGCAAGGCTCGCTCGCGCGGCCAATAGACCGCGAGGCCGCCAGCAAGCGCCATTTCCTCAGCCGCGAACGAAAAGGGAACCATGGCTTTCCCTTGCCGTAAGGCCTTTCGCTTGGCAAGGGCACGACATGACTGACTGGACCCCGATGACCGCCCGCGCCCGCACCTGGTTCGAAAGCCTGCGCGACCGTATCTGCGCCGAATTCGAGCAGATCGAGGCCGAGGCTGGCAGCCCCGCGCGGTTTGAATACACAACCTGGAACCGCGAAGAGGAAGGCAACCCCAATCCCGGCGGCGGCACCCGCGGAGTGATGAAGGGCCGGGTCTTTGAAAAGGTCGGGGTCAATGTCTCGACCGTTCACGGCAAGTTCGCTCCGGAATTCGCCAAGACGATCCACGGCGCGGGTGAGGAAAACCCCGGCTTTACCGCAACCGGCATCAGCCTGGTCGCGCACATGGCCAATCCGCACGTTCCGGCGGTGCACATGAACACCCGCTTCCTCACCACCAGCAAAGCCTGGTTCGGTGGCGGCGGCGACCTCAACCCGCCGCTCCCCTATGCCGAGGATACCGCGGAATTTCACGCCGCCTTCCAGGCCGCTTGCGATGCCCACGACCCGGCCTATTACCCCCGGTTCAAGCAATGGGCGGACGAGTATTTCTTCATCCCGCACCGCAATGTCGCGCGCGGGGTTGGGGGGATTTTCTACGATCACCTCGACTGCGACGACGCGGCAGCGTTCGAGGCGAACTTCGCGTTTACCCGTGATGTTGGTGAGGCCTTCCTCGACGTGTTCCCGCGCTTGGTCCGTCGCCGCATGGACATGGAATTCACCCCCGCCGACAAGCAGCAGCAGCTGGAATGGCGCGGGCGCTATGCCGAATTCAACCTGGTCTATGACCGCGGCACCCTGTTCGGGCTCAAGACCGGCGGCAACGTCGATGCGATCCTGATGAGCCTGCCGCCCGAAGCGACCTGGAGCTGAGCGGAACGACCATCCTGCAAAGGCGGGCCTTTTTGCGCTTGCCCTAAGGCCTGTTTGCCAGCCATTTAGAGCACAGATGCTGCGTCAGTATGAACTTGTCGAGCGGGTGCTCGCCTACGATCCCGAAGCGGACGAGGCGATGCTCAACCGCGCCTATGTCTACACCGTGCAGAAACACGGCACGCAAAAGCGCGCCAGTGGCGACCCCTCTTTCTCGCACCCGGTCGAAGTCGCGGGCCTGATGACCGAGCTCAAGCTCGGCCAGGAAACCATCATCACCGCGCTGCTCCACGACACGGTCGAGGATACGCTGGCGACGACCGAAGAGATCGACAAGCTGTTCGGTCCCGAAGTCGCCCGGCTGGTCGACGGGGTGACCAAGCTCTCCAAAATCGAGGCGATGAGCGAGAGCGAGCG
>CAZNBX010000055.1:0-8848 GCA_964571305.1 uncultured Novosphingobium sp. | reverse complement strand
AACGGCACATAGAGATTGGTGATGACCTGGCTGACCATGATCCAAGACGCGATCCCGGCGACCAGGAACTCGGCAGCCAGCCGAACCCGCCCCGGAACCCCGGCAGTCGATCGCTTCGTGACCTTGTCGTAATCGTCCAGGAAGCCGATCGCGCTAAAGCCCAAGGTGACCGCAATGCAGGCCCAGACCAGCGGGCGGGTCAGGTCCATCCACAGCAGCATCGATACCGCGAGCGAGACGAGGATCATGAGGCCGCCCATGGTCGGGGTGCCGCGCTTGGCGAGGTGGCTTTGCGGCCCATCCTCGCGGATCGGCTGTCCCTTGCCCTGGCGGACGCGCAGCATCGCGATGAACTTCGGTCCGATGATCAGGCCAAGAACCAGCGCGGTCATCAGCGCAGCGCCCGCACGGAAGGTCTGGTAGCGAATGAGGTTCGCCAGGCCTTCGAAGTGGAAATAGTGCGCGATCAGGTAAAGCATGCCTGATCCTAGTCCTTCTGCTGTGCGAGCGCGGTGACCAAGGCCCCCAACCCGACCGAATTCGATCCCTTGACGAGGATGGCGTCACCGCCTTCCACGCCATGCGCTCTGAGCGCATCAAGAGCTTCAGCCGCCGTACCGCAATGCGCGAAGGCGATGCCCTTGCCAAGCGCGCCAGCGGCGGCTTTCCCCAGTTCATCGGCCAGAGCCTGCATCTCGCCGCCGACCAGAATGGCGAAGTCGGCGCCGCTGGTTTGCAGCGGTTCGATCAGGGCGGCGTGATAGGCCGGACCATGATCGCCCAGTTCCTTCATGGCGCCGAGCACGGCGATACGTCGACGCGCGGGCGTCGCCCCCAACTGCGCCAGGGTTACCCGCATCGAGGCGGGATTGGCATTGTAGCTTTCGTCGATCAGCAGCGCGCGGCCCGACCCATCGCCGCCGCTCGCCTTAAGTTGATGGCGCTGGCCGCGTCCCTTCAGGCCCTGCATTTCAGCGAGCGCGATCCCCGCCGCGCCAAGGTCGCCACCCGCCGCGCCGACCGCGGCAATCACGGCGAGCGAATTGGTGATCCAGTGCTCACCCGGTTCAGCCACGGTGTAGCAGATGCGCCGCGCCCCAAGGTCAGCCGTGACCAGCGAACCACCACCCGGCGCAGGAACCGCGTCAAGCAGGCGGACATTGGCATGGGCGGCGCGGCCAAACGAAACGACACTGGCCTTCCGGGCTTCGGCCGCAGCCTTCAACTGTTCGAAATGCGGGCTGTCGGCGGGAATGATTGCCACGCCCCCGGTTTCCAGCCCTTCAAAGATTTCCGCCTTGGCATCGGCAATTGCCTCAAGGCTTCCGAGGTTCTCGATATGGGCTGGAGCAATCGCGGTAATCACGGCGACGTGCGGACGCACCTGCGCGGTCAGGGCGCGGATTTCGCCGGCATGGTTCATGCCCATCTCGAACACGCCGAAGCGGCTGCGGGCCGACATGCGGGCCAGGCTCAGCGGGACGCCGACATGGTTGTTGTAGCTCTTCACCGAACGATGCGCCTTGCCCCGGCTCGAACGGTCGAGCGCGGCAAAGATCGCTTCCTTGACGCCGGTCTTGCCGACCGAGCCGGTAACCCCGATTACCGTCGCACCTGCGCGATTTCGCGCCGCTTTTGCCAAAAGCTCAAGTGCAATTGAGGTATCCTTGACCAGGATATGCGGACCTTCGATCGGACGGTCCACCACGGCGGCGGTCGCCCCCCGGGCAAAGGCCATGTCGACAAAGCGGTGACCGTCCATCTGCTCGCCCTTAAGGGCGAAGAACAGGTCGCCCGGAACGACGTCGCGGCTGTCGATCTCGACACCCGAAACCTGGAAGTCGCCGACGGCCACACCGCCAGTCGCGCGGGCAATCTCGACTGCGTCCCACAGGGCCAGGCCGAGCAGGTCCGTCGGCTCGATCGGCCATTCGAGAATACTGGCAAGCGCGTTCATGCTGCACACTCCCTGGCAACAGCTACGTCATCAAACGGCAGGACCCGGCAGGCTTCGCCCACACCGATGATCTGCCCCTGTTCGTGGCCCTTCCCGGCCACCAAAACGATATCCTGGCTTTCCGCCTCGGCGATTGCAGCTGCGATGGCGGAGCGGCGGTCCGCCACTTCACGCAGGCCTGCTCCGCCTGCCATGACCTGGCTGCGGATGGACGCGGGATCTTCGCCGCGTGGATTGTCATCGGTAACGATGCCCAGGTCGGCCTGCTGCGCGACGACGCCCCCCATCGGCCCGCGCTTGCCCGCATCGCGGTCCCCGCCCGCGCCAAAGACCACGATCAGGCGCCCGGCGCAGTGCGGGCGCAGCGCGGCAATCGCCGCCTCGAGCGCATCAGGCGTATGGGCATAGTCGACATAGACCGGCGCGCCCGACCGGCTGATCGCGGCCCGCTCCAGACGGCCGCGCACCGGCTGCAAGCGGGTCAGGGCATCGAACACCTGCGCCGCCTCGCCGCCAGTCGCCAGCACCAGCCCGGCCGCAACCAGGGCATTGGCAGCCTGATAGGCACCGATCAGCGGCAGGTTCAGCTTGCGCACCTGTCCGGCAAATTCGATTTCCAGCACTTGCCCGAGCTGTCCCGGAGTGCGGGAAAGCAGACGAATGCCGTCCCCTTCGGCACCTTGGCCCACGCCCAGCAGCCGGACCCCGCGCCGCTGCACATGATCGACAGCGCGCCCGCTCCACGCATCATCCATCCATACCACGGCAGTGCCGTCGTCAGCGACGACTTCGTCGAACAGCCGCATCTTGGCCGCGAAGTAGTCGTCCATGTCCTTGTGGTAGTCGAGGTGATCGCGGCTGAGATTGGTGAAAGCCGCAGCGGCAACCCGCGGTCCTTCGCTGCGGTATTGAGAGAGACCATGGCTGCTCGCCTCGAACGCGACATGGGTGACGCCTTCACGCGCCAGGCCGCTGAGGTTGGCGAGAAAGGTCACGACGTCAGGCGTGGTCAGCCCGGTCGACACGCTTTCATCGGCGGTCGTGATCCCCAGCGTTCCGATCGAGGCGGCGCGATGGCCACTCATGCGCCAGATCTGGCGGGTCAATTCGACCGTAGAGGTCTTGCCATTGGTACCCGTCACCGCAATGATCGTCTCGGGCATCGGCGTGAAGAACTGCGCTGCCAGCCGGGCAAAGACCAAACGCGGATTGCTGTCGGCGATGTGCACTGCACCGCTGACCTCGGCCTCGGGCCGGGCCACGACCGCGACGGCACCCGCCGCGATTGCTGCGGAAATGAAGTCCTCGCCGTTGACCGTCGCTCCCTGGAACGCGCCGAACACGGTTCCGGGAGCAACCTTGCGATGGTCGATCGCGAAGCCGGTGACCTGAAGCTCGCCTCCGCTGCCAAGGGCGATCCTTGCCCCCTCGGCAAGCGTGCCAAGCCTCATTCCTCTTCCCCCTTGCTCACAAGCGGGGCGAGGTCGGAAATGTCCACATCGCGCGAAGCGTCGGGCATGATGCCCAGCAGGGGACCGATGCGGGGGACCAGACGCCCGACGACCGGGGCGGCGTTCCACGCGGCGGTGCGCTGACCCGAGGTCGCGACGGTGCCTTGCGGCTCGTCGAGCATCGAAATGATCACATAGCGCGGGTGATCCATCGGGAAGGCGGCGGCAAAGGTCGCGACGACCGAGCTACGGTTATAGCCGCCAGCCCCCGGCTTTTCGGCCGACCCGGTCTTGCCGCCGACGCGGTAGCCGACGGCATTGGCCTTTTTGCCGGTGCCGATGTCGACGATCAGGCGCAGCAACTGGCGCATCCGGGCGCTGGTGCTGGCCTTGAAGACGCGATGGCCCGGAACAACCTGCCCCGGCTCGAGCTTCATCAGCGTCGCCGGACGCCACAGCCCGCCATTGACCAATGCGGCATAGGCGCTGGCCAGGTGGAGCGGGGTCACCGCGATGCCATGGCCATAGGAAACCGTCATGGTCGTGATCCGCGACCACTCACCCTTGGGCCACAGCGGAAAGCCGCGTGCCGGCAGTTCGATCTGGGCGCGCTGGTTCATGCCAAGGGCGCGCATCGTCTGGTTGAGGCGGCCCCCGCCAAGCTCATCCGCGATCTGGGCCGTGACGATGTTCGACGAATGAATCAGCGCTTCGGGAACGTTGAGGGAGGCGCCAAGGTTATGGCTGTCGCGGATCTGGAAACCCCCGATCGCGATGGGGTGGGCCGACTGATAGCGGCGCGACAGATCGGTCACGACACCTGCATCGATGGCAGAGGCGACGGTGATCGGCTTGAAGGTCGAACCGAGTTCGTAGACCTGGTTGGTCACCCGATTGAAAATGAAGGATTCGCTGGCCCGGTCGATCAGATTGGGATTGAACGAGGGCAGCGAAGCGAGCGCGACGACTTCCCCGGTATCGACGTCCATGACGAGCCCGGCCGCACCCTTGGCGTTCGATTCGGCCATGCCGCGCGACAGTTCTTCCTCAAGCGCGCCCTGGACACGCGCGTCGATGGCGAGCGCAGCGGGCGTGCCGCGCAGTTCGGGATCGGTCAGGCGCTTGTCGAAGACCTGCTCCATCCCGACCCGGCCATGGCCATCCGCGCCAACGAAGCCGAGGACGTGCGCCGCCATCGAGCCTTGCGGATAGAACCGCTCGGTCTCGCGCGGGAATTCGAGTGCCGGCTCACCCAGTTCGTGTACGCGGTTGGCATCTTCCGGCAGGATGCGGCGGCGCAGGTAGCCCGGCTTACCCTGGGCAAGCCGCGCCGTCAGCGCGTTCACCTCGAGGTCGGGGAAGATCTTGACCAATTCCTCGGCGACCTTGCGCGGCGAATTGACCAGCGGGGAACCGTCGGCGCCAAGGGCCTGCGGATTGTACCACAGCGCATAGGCCGGGAATGCGCGAGCCAGCGGCACTCCATTACGATCAACGATGTCGGCACGGGCCGGAACCAGCAAGGTGCCGAATTGCTGCTGAGCAGGGGCATCAGCGAAAAAGCCCAGGTAGAAAATGCGGAGAATCGCCGCGCAGGCGATGATCAGAAAGCCCAGAATAACCCACAGCACCCGCCACTTCGCCATCAGCAGACTGCGGGCGCGTACGTTCATCAACGCGCCCCGGCCTGAAGATATCGTGGTCGAGACGGAGATTGAGGTCATTCGTGGCGGATCCCCTCGCGATCAACCGTACCCAGACGCGCACTAAGGCCAGCCTCAGAGGTCGCCTGGCGCTTGATTGCTGCTGGTTCAGCGGCCATCGCCTTGCCGGTCAGCGGATTGACCATGCTCGGCAGAGCACTGGCGACGCGCGGCACATCGGCGCTGGCAACGCGGATCGGGCTCGGCGCATCGGCGGCGCGCGGCTTGCTCAGCTCGGCCAGCTGGCGCTCGCTTTCCAGATACTGACCAGCGGCAGGCGCCTGGTAACCGAATTCGACCTCGTTGAGCGTGCGCAGCTGCTGCTGGTTGGCGCGAGTTTCGAACTCGGTCTCCAGCAACATCTTGTCCTGCTTTACCGACAGGATCTGCCGTTCGGCCAGACGGACCTGGCTCTTCACCGCATTGACCTTGAAGGTCAGGACCACGGTAAAGGCAAGGCAGACCAGCAGGATTGCAGCCCAGCCAATCGAGCGCATCCGGTCACGGGTCAGGTTCATGCGGCCTTCCTTTCATGCGGCGGTGCATCGGTGCGAACGGCGCAACGGAGAGTGGCGGAGCGCGCGCGGGGATTGCGCTCAAGCTCGTGGGCAGAGGGGCGAACCGCCTTGCCGACCTGGGCGAAGGTCGGGGCGGTAACGGGAGCATTGGCAGGCAGATGGCGCGAGGTATTGGCCACGGCGCCACTGGCTTCGCGGAGAAAGTTCTTCACGATGCGGTCTTCCAGGCTGTGGAAGCTGACCACGGCCAGCCGCCCGCCGGGAGCCAAAAGGGTTTCGGCGGCGGAAAGACCGGCACGCAGTTCGTCGAGCTCGGCGTTCACGTGGATGCGGATCGCCTGGAAGCTGCGCGTGGCCGGGTCCTTGGGGGCACCAGGGCGATAACCCAGCGCCTTGCGCACGACCTGAGCCAGCTGGCCGGTGGTCGCAAGCGGGCGGGCCGCCACGATCGCGCGCGCGACCCGGCGCGACTGGCGCTCTTCGCCATATTCATAGAGCACGTCGGCGATCGTGCTTTCAGCCGCGGTATTCAGGAAATCGGCCGCGCTTTCGCCTTCCTGACCCATCCGCATGTCGAGCGGACCGTCCGAGGAAAAAGCGAAGCCGCGCTCTGCCTGG
Source organism: uncultured Novosphingobium sp. (assembly GCA_964571305.1). Classification (GTDB taxonomy): domain Bacteria; phylum Pseudomonadota; class Alphaproteobacteria; order Sphingomonadales; family Sphingomonadaceae; genus Novosphingobium. Next base: position 2,601 of record CAZNBX010000055.1, on the reverse strand, counting down.
TCGAGCTGCATCGACGAAACGCCGATATCCATCACCACGCCATCGACGCGGGAAACGCCCACTTCGGCCAGCGCGGCCACCATTTCAGAGAAGCGGCGCGGATGGAGCACCAGCCGGGGTGGGCTTTCCCCAGCCTCGCTCCATCCACGGCCACCCATGATCGCATCGGGGTCGCGATCAAAGGCATGGACGCTCGCTCCGGCATCGAGCAGGCGGCGGGTATATCCGCCTGCGCCGAAGGTGGCGTCCACAATCACCGCGCCGGGTGCAGGAGATAGCGCGGCGATAACTTCATCGAGCAAAACAGGAATGTGCGGGGCGGCGGTCACTTGCGGGCCTTTCCGCTGCGCGACTGCTGGGCAAGGTCAAGGCATGCCTCCTGGGCGTCTTCCCAACCAGCGCCCATCTTGGCGAGTTCGTCAGGGCTCCAGATCGTGAACTGCTTGCCGCCGCCCTGAAAAAAGGCTGCTTCGGTCAGCGCGCCGAGCTTGAAGAAGCGCTCGGGCAGGATGAAGCGGCCGCTGTCATCGAAGGGCACGCGAGCAAAGCCATAAAGCTGTTGGGCCCGCAGGTCGCGGTCGAAATCCTGACCGCGCTCCAGCGCCACGCGCTCTTCGCGGTCCAGTTCGCTTTCGAATTCGGCGACGCGGGACAGGCCGAAGCCGGTCAGGCACTTCCAACGCGGATGCTTGGCAACGCAAAGAACGCGTTCGCCCAGGCCGGAATCGCGGACTGCCTTGCGGAAGTCAGGGGGCAGCACAAAGCGACCCTTCTCGCCCAACAGCGAGAAGCCCTGGCCACTATATGCAATAGGCTTGCCCGCCTCCACGTGATGCCCCGCTCAAATCCGGGATCGCTCCCGGGTTCCCAAAAGATCGATTTTCCCCGCCCCCAACCGCGCGCCCCCGCGGCCGGATCACCTTTGAAAAGTGCACGGCGTCGAATTTCGATGTCGATGAAACGGTTACTTACCGCTGCTTTTCTCGGGATGGAAGGGAAAAACGCGGGAAATCACGGGATAACGCGTGAAATATATGAAAAATAGCAATTTTTTGAGTTGGAAAAATTCGCCACCATCTCTTTGTTCTTGCTTTGTTTTCCATGAAAAGCGGCAAAATTCCGTGCCTCGGCGACAGGCACCGAAACGTTTCCCGCAATTTCCCGGATTGGATCGACTCAGCGCGCCACGAATGCCGCATCCAGCAGCCAGGACAGCGCCTTGCGCCCCTGGCCAGATGGATCGTCGCGCTCCAGCAGCGCGGCGTCGGCAAGGACCACCACGCGGCCCTTGCCAATCGCACAGGTCGCGGCAAGCCCCTCACCCCACAGGCGGCAATTGCCCTGACCGTGCGTTGCCAATTGCCCCGCCAGGTTGACTGGAACCCGCACCCCCATGACTTCGCGCTCGCCCCTGCCGAATGCCTGCCGCTCATCGAACAAGAGCTCCAGCCCCCAGCGCGAGAGGATCGGAGATAGCAGCACCACCGCCTGGGGGCGGCGTGGGTCCCCAAGCGGAAAAGCGGACTCTTCGGTAAGTGCGGGATCGGCGAGGAGCAGGAGTTGCCCGCCTGCGCGCACCCAGTTGTCGAGTGCGACGTTCTCTTGCGGCGTCAGGACGCGGGGCTGCGCCATGACCAACCGCCGAGTCTTGGCCAAGGCCTCGTCGGCCAGAGTGTCAATCGGCGCAATCGCCCCCTTCCTCGCCAGCACATCGCGCGCCCAATGCGGCTCGGACTGCGGATTGAGCGACGCAGCGAGGTCGGGGCTGTCGGTCCAGAGGATCGGCAAGGTCGTGAACAGACCAACAGGTCCAGCCGGTTCGGCTTCCCTCCCCCGCGCCAGCCAGGCAGCCGCCAGCGCTGCGGCCAGAGCAAGTAAACCGATGAGCCAGGCCTTGCGCAACCTAGCGCTGGCCAGCGAGTGCCGGACTGCCCTTGGTTGTTTCAGGACCGCTGGGAATGGCCGAGGGGACCACGCCGATATCCGCCAAGGGGTCCGACTTGACGGCGGCATCATTGGCCGCACCCTCAGCCGCAGGAGTCCGGCCGCTTTGCTCCGCCATGCGGGCGCGATCGTTGATCACGTTGGCCAGTCCGACCATCAGGAGTACCGCGGCAATCCCGAACAGCCCGGCCTGCAAACGCTGCACGGCCTGGGCCCGCAGTTCGCGCGCCGATGGCGGAACGAAGTGCTGCGGCCCTTCCAGTGGCGGCGTTACCCGATGTGGCGGTTGCGTTGCCATTCTGCGTAAGTACTTAACCGATCAGGCCAGCCAGGGGAAGACCGGAAGGCCCTTCGCACGGAGCCAGTCGGCATTGTAGAGGCTGGAGAGATAGCGGAAACCGGTATCGCACAGGATCGTCGCAACGCGGGGATCCTCGCGCCCTTCGGCGACCAGCTGCCGCCCCAACTCCACCGCTCCGGCCACGTTGATGCCGGATGACAGGCCGAGGCACAGCCCTTCTTCCTTGAGCAAGCGAGCGACCCATTCAAGCCCTTCCTCGTCCGAAACGCGGAACTGGGTGTCGATCGGCGCGCCTTCGAGGTTGGCAGTGATCCGGCCCTGCCCGATCCCTTCGCCCACCGAGCTACCCCCGGCCT
>CAZNBX010000054.1:8516-8856 GCA_964571305.1 uncultured Novosphingobium sp. | reverse complement strand
GATCCGCATCGACGAGCTGATCACCCACACCATGCCGCTGGAAAAGATCAACGAAGGCTTCGAAACGATGAAGTCTGGCGCTTCGGCTCGTTCGGTCATCGTATTCGATCAGTAAGGGGCGGGACATGACCGAATTGATCAACGCGGACGAAGCCTTTGTCGGCACGGTCGAACCGGAAGGTGCCGACAAGCTTGACGAGGGCAAGCTTACCGAATGGATGCAGGCCAATGTCGCGGGCTTCGAAGGCCCGCTGCACCTGACCAAGTTCAAGGGCGGACAATCGAACCCGACCTACAAGATCGAGGCGAAGAGCGGCCACTATGTGCTGCGGCGCAAGCC
>CAZNBX010000054.1:6522-8489 GCA_964571305.1 uncultured Novosphingobium sp. | reverse complement strand
TGCACCGACGACAGCGTGGTCGGCTCGTGGTTCTATGTCATGGGCATGGTCGATGGCCGGACCATCTGGGACGGCTCGATGCCGAACGATGCGCCGGAGTATCGCCGCAACACCTACATGGCGATGATCGACACCCTGGCCGCCCTGCATGCTGTCGATGTCGAGAAGGCTGGCCTGTCGGACTTCGGCAAGCCCGGTAACTACTTCGGCCGTCAGGTCGACCGCTGGACCAAGCAGTACAAGCTCTCCGAGACCGAGCTGATGCCGGACATGGAAAAGCTGATCGAATGGCTGCCGGCGACCCTGCCTGAGCAGACCCGGACCAGCGTTGTTCATGGCGACTATCGCATCGACAACATGATCTGGGCAAAGGACCGCCCCGAAGTGCTGGCCGTGCTCGACTGGGAGCTTTCGACCCTGGGCGATCCGCTGGGCGATTTCTCCTACGTCGCGATGGCCTGGGTCACCGACAATGGCGGCCGGTCCGGCGTGCAGGACCTTGATCGCAAGGCACTGGGCATTCCGGAACTGGAAGAAGTGGTCGAGCGCTATTGCGAAAAGACCGGTCGGACCAGCGTGCCGGACATGAATTGGTACTTTGCCTACAACTTCTTCCGCCTTGCCGGGATCATGCAGGGCATCAAGAAGCGCGTGATCGACGGCACGGCCAGTTCGGCCCATGCCAAGGCGATGTCCGACCGGGTCCAGCCCCTGGTCGACCGCGCCGCGGAATTCGCGCGCAAGGCTGGAATGTAACGGAAACAGGAAGGCCCGGTCTGCATGTGCAGGCCGGGCCTGCTTTACTCAGAACTGCCACGCCCGCTGGCGGCGATACCCTTGTCATCGGGCAGTTCGGCAAAGTGTCCCGCGTCGCGGCGATAGAACAGACTGACCACGGCCGAGCCATGCTCTGCTGAGAGCGACAGCCCGGTCCGCCCGACTTGGTGCCGCATAGCAAAGCTGAAGCTCTGGTCCCGGCCGAAGCCGACGTCGTCCAAGGGGGAACGGGCAATCAGGAAGGCCGGCTGACTGCGACCTTGCATTTGCGCGACCAAGCCATCGGAGCCTTGCGAAAAGGCTAAGGCGATCTTCGAATTGGGCGCCAGCCGCGCTACGGCACGCGCTGCCAGGACTCGCGCCTGGGCTGCCTGCTCTGGCGAAAGGTGCAAATGCCCGGTCCACACCCTCAGCTGCTCTCGGCAAGCAGTGCGAAGCACAGCGTTGCTGCGCCTAAGTGCCATTGAACTTCCTTAAGGTGAAGTGTGGACATGGATTGGACCCGTTCGCAGCGCTGCGGTGAAAACGCGTAACCGCGCGAATTTGATCCTTCCATCGATTGGCTTAATACTAAATTTCTTGGCTTCAAATTTTTGTGGAATGCTTGCCGACTGCGGCACTGCGCTATAGGCGGCGGCTGATCTGGCTTTTTTTGGAGTTGTTCCGATGTCCGTCGACCTTGCCAATGCAATCGAACAAGCCTGGGAAGCGCGCGACGGGGTGACTCCGGCCAGCAATGACGTCCGCGAAATTGTCGAGGCCGCGCTGGAGTTGCTCGACAGTGGCAAGGCGCGCGTGGCCGAGCCGGACGGCCAGGGCGGCTGGCAGGTCAACCAGTGGCTCAAGAAGGCGGTGCTGCTCTCGTTCCGGCTGAACGACAATGTCGTGATCGACAACGGTGCCGCAGGTGCCCCGGCTTTCGACAAGGTCCCGTCCAAGTTCGCCGGATGGGGCGAGAACCGCTTCCGCGAAGCCGGTTTCCGCGTGGTCCCAGGTGCGGTCGTGCGGCGCGGGTCGCACATCGGCAAGGGCGTAGTCCTGATGCCGAGCTTCGTGAACATTGGCGCCCATGTTGGCGACGGCACCATGGTCGATACCTGGGCCACGGTCGGCTCCTGCGCGCAGATCGGCAAGAACGTGCACCTGTCGGGTGGCGTCGGGGTTGGCGGCGTGCTCGAGCCGCTCCAGGC
>CAZNBX010000054.1:0-6512 GCA_964571305.1 uncultured Novosphingobium sp. | reverse complement strand
GGCGCGCGTAGCGAAGTGGTCGAAGGGGTCCGCGTCTGCGAAGGCGCGGTGCTGTCGATGGGCGTGTTCATCGGCGCCTCGACCAAGATCGTCGACCGCGCGACCGGCGAAGTCCATATCGGCCGGGTTCCGCCCTATGCGGTGGTCGTGCCGGGTTCGATGCCGGGCAAGCCGCTGCCCGATGGTTCGCCTGGCCCATCGCTGTATTGCGCGGTGATCGTCAAGACGGTGGACGCGCAGACGCGCGCCAAGACCGGCATCAACGAACTGCTGCGCGACTAGGATGGGCCAACTCTGGGCCGAGTTCGCCGTATCCAGCGCTCTCGCGGTGCTGTGCGTGGTGATCCACGGCCTGGGCCTGTTCAGTCTCTCTCACGCCTTGCGCAGCGAAACCGCGGTGGAGCGGCTCAAGCGCATTGCGCCGCTGTCCCCGCGCGGAGTAGCTTTTACTCTCGGGATCGTCGTGGCGATCCTCGCGCTTCATGGCGTGGAGATCTGGCTGTTCGCTTTCGTCTATTCGGCGATCGGCGCGACCGCGGGGCTTGAAGATGCGTTGTACTTCTCGACCATTTCCTATTCGACTGTTGGCTACAGCGATGTCCACATCGTGCCGGATTGGAGGCTGCTCGGCGCGTTTGAATCGATCCTGGGCATGGTCCTGATCGGTTGGTCCACGGCCTTTTTCTTCCGTATGCTGGGCCGCATGGAAGCGCATTGATCCGGAACCGGGTCGGTTGGTCGGGCGTTGCTGAACCGGACCAACCGATGATGGAGACCGATCGATGCACCGCGAAGGCCGCGATGGCGCGGAAATCCACGTCGACGCGGAGGAGGCGAAAGCAGGGCGGAAGGGCTCCTTCGCTTTCCGGATCCTGCTGATGAGCCTGACCCTGCTCTTGCTGCTCTATGGCATTACCCTGCTGATCGGCACCGCGTCGGCTCCGCACAATCCGGAGCCGACTGCCAGTGATGCCGCCGGCTAGGGACTAGTTCCTCAGAAGCTTGCCGCCGGGTTCTCGAGCGGCGTCGCTCCGCGCTGGGTGGCGGCATAGGCTTCCGCTGCCTTCAGCACGCGCAGCGTGTTGCGGCTGGCCAGCTTTTCCAGGTCCTGCTGGCTCCACCCGCGACGGGCAAGCTCGACGAACAGGGCTGGATAGCGCGACACGTCTTCCATCCCGACCACGGTCGTCTCGATCCCGTCGAGGTCGCCGCCGAGGCCAACGTGATCGGCACCGATCCGCTTCGCGATGTAGTCGAGGTGATCGGCAACGTCCTTGACCGAACCGCGCGGCATCGGGTTGGCCTTGTCCCATTCCGCCAGGGCCGCCTTGGCCTTTTCCGGCTGGCCGCGCAGTAGCGACTTCAGCCGCGCATCTTCCGCATCGCGGTTGGCGCTCCATTGCCGGGCCGCCTCGACCACGTAGGGCGGGTAGAAGTTGACCATCACCACCCCGCCATTGGCCTTGAGCGCGTCGAGTACGCGGTCTGGCACGTTGCGCGGGTGATGGTTGATTGCATAGGCGTTCGAATGGCTGGCGATGACCGGCGCCTTGGCCACTTCCAGCGCATCAAGCATGGTCTTCTCGCTGACGTGCGACAGGTCGACCAGCATGCCGAGCCGCTGCATTTCGCGGACCATGTCCTTGCCCAGCGGGGTCAGGCCATTGTGGGCCGGGGCGTCGGTTGCGGCATCGGCCCAGGTGTTGTTCTTGAAATGGGTCAGCGTCATGTAGCGCGCGCCCAGCGCATACATCTGGCGCAGCACGGCTAGGCTGCCGCCGATCGAGTGACCGCCTTCCATACCCATCAGGCTGGCAATGCGGCCCTTCTTCCACGCGGCTTCGACGCAGGCGGAATCGAGGCACAGGGTCATGTCGGCCGGGTTGCTCGCGACCAGGCGCTTGGCCACGTCGATCTGCTCAAGGGTCGCCTGAACCGCCTGCTGGTCATTGAGATTGGCCGAGACATAGACCGACCAGAACTGCGCCCCGACCTTGCCCGCGCGCATCCGCTTGAGGTCGGTGTGCATCGCGCCATTGCCATTGGCCGGATCGGCCGTTCCGGTGGTGTCAGTGAAGTCGAACCCGGCCAGGACGTTCTTGCGGCGATCGCGCAGCTGTTCCGGCACGTCGTTGTGCCCGTCCCAGACCGGCGCGGCGGCGAGCGCGGCCGCGGCAACCTGCTCTGGCGAGCGGGACGGTGCGGCCGAAGCCGCAGTGGCGAAGATCAGCGAGGCCGTGAGCGAGCCGGCAAGCAGGAAGGAATGGCGCATCTGGAATCCCGTTCAAATGAATGTCCCCTGCCTAGCCAAGCAGAGCCGCAAGGTCGAGATGCTTGCGCATCGGGCAAATCCATGGCTGGGGAAAGCGGATGGAACTGCTCGCCGATCCCACCACTCTTGCGATTGCCCTGCTGGCCGTCGCGATCCTCGGCCTGGCCAAGGGCGGTTTCTCCGGATTGGGGGTACTGGCCACTCCATTGTTGGCACTGAAGCTTCCCCCGGTGACCGCTGCGGCAGTGCTGCTGCCGGTACTGCTGGTCCAGGACGTGGTCAGCGTGTGGTCCTATCGCAAGACCTGGGACGGCTGGATCATCGCCCGGATGTTGCCAGGCGCGGCGGTCGGCGTTGCCCTGGCCGCATGGCTGGCCTCGGCCGTGCCGGAAGAGCGGCTGCTGGTCCTGCTCGGCGCGATCACCCTGATCTTCGGGCTCTATCGCCTCTGGATCGAGCGCGGAGGAAGGATCGTTGCCGCCTCCAATTCCCCCGGATGGGTTGGCACCCTGTTTGGCGTTGCCACGGGTTTCACCAGCCAGATCGCCCATGCCGGCGGCCCACCATTCCAGATGTGGGTGACCCCGCGCCGCCTGCCCCACGAAGTCTTCGTCGGGACCAGTTCGCTGACCTTTGCCGCGATCAACTGGATGAAGGTGCCCAGCTACTTCCTGCTCGGATCGTTCGACCGGCAGGTGCTTGAAGCCGCAGCCCTGCTCGTGCCGGTGGCCATCCTGACCACACTGGCCGGGGTCTGGTTGATCCGCCGAATGGACTCGGCGCGGTTCTACACCCTGATTTACTTGCTGATGGTCGCATTGGGGCTGCGGCTGATCGTCCAGGGCATTTAGACCATCGCCCTTGCGGGCCGGGCCCAACCGCTCTAGGCCCGGAGCATGAGCGATGAAGACTACGTCTATGACGAGGAAAGCGGCGAATGGCTGCCGGCCTCGGAACTGGCCGCCAAGCAGGCCGCGGCAAATTCGGTTGAGGTCCGCGATGCGGTCGGCAACCTGCTGGCCGATGGCGATGCTGTCACCCTGATCAAGGACCTTGAGGTCAAGGGCGCGGGGCAGACGCTGAAGCAGGGGACGCTGATCAAGTCGATCCGCCTGACCGGCGACAGCCAGGAAATCGACTGCAAGTATCCCGGCATCAAGGGACTGGTGTTGCGGGCAGAATTCGTCCGCAAGCGTTAGGGGGTGGACGCCGTGGATTGCGTCGCCACCCTGACGATGAACCCGGCGATCGATTCTTCGTGCGAGGCGGAAACCGTTTCGCCCACCCACAAGATCCGTACCCACGGCGGACGCTATGATCCCGGCGGCGGCGGGCTCAACGTCGCGCGCGTGCTTCACCGCCTCGGTGCCCCGGTCCAGGCGATCTACATGTCCGGTGGCCCGACCGGCGCGCTGCTCGACGGCTTGCTCGACCTTGCCGGCTTGCAGCGTCAGGCAGTGCCGATGCGCGACCAGGTGCGGATGAGCCTGGCCGTTTACGAACGTTCGACCGGGCAGGAATATCGCTTCGTGCCCGAAGGCCCCTGTCTTTCGGTCACCGAAGCCGAAACGGCGGTTGAGGCGGTGCTGGCTAATCCCTGCCCGTGGCTGGTCGCTTCGGGCTCGCTCCCGCGCGGGGTCGCGCCGGACTTCTTCGCTCGCCTGACTGCGCAGCTGGCGCAGCAGGGGCGCAAACTGGTGCTCGACACTTCGGGTGAACCGCTCAAGGCAGCGTTCGAGGTGGGCGGGATTTATCTGGCCAAGCCCAGCCTCGGCGAATTCGAAGGACTTGTCGGGCGCAAGTTCACAGGAGCCGATGAAATCGGCGCGGCGGCACTGGAACTGGTCCGGGCAGGCAAGGCGCAAATGATCGCCGTGACCATGGGCGAGCAAGGCGCGGTCCTCGCCTACCGCAATGGCGTTGTGCACCACCCCGGCGTCAAGATCGTCGCGCGTTCCGCAACAGGCGCTGGCGACAGCTTCGTTGCTGGTATGGTCTTCGGCCTGCTCAAGGGCGAAGCGCCTGCCCAGGCCTTCCGGCGGGGTATTTCGGCAGGAACGGCGGCGGTGCTTAGTCCCGGAACGGGTCTCTGCGATCCGACCGACGTGGAGCGGATTCTGGCTGAACTGCCCTGATCAGGGGCGACCGAGAAGGCGCTGCATCAGGCCCGGGGCATCGACCACGTCTTCAATTGCTTCGGCCTCCGCCGTGTCGAGCGGCCGCCGCAGCGGGATCGTGTTGGTCGCGGCAATCCCGTCATGCATCGGCAAGCGGCCACGCTGGATCAGGTCGAAGCGAATGAAGGTCGGGAGATCGTCCTCTTCCTCATCGTGATGATCCGCGGCGACGGGCTGCATGACGGGTGCCGGGCGCACGATCGGCCAATGGACCGAGACGACTTCGGGTCGCATGCCGATCAGCCCGGAGATCACAGGGATTGTGCCGCACAGGCCATGGCGGTCGAGCTGCACTGCGACCGCCTGGTGAAAACGCAGCGCGCGCCACCAGCAGCCCAGCACGAATTCGACATAGGGTGGCGGAGCCAATGATGCGTCAGCGTCGTCACGCAGGAAGTGGCGGTGCTGGTGCTGGATCAGCGCGGTATTGAGCTCATCGAGGCCCTCGATCTCGAGGAAGGCTTCAATGTCCTCGTCCTGTCCGGCCCAGGCCGGACTTTCGCCGCGGCATTGCTCCAGCGCTTCGTCCGGTCCGGCCGAGGACCAGTTCCACGCCTCGTCGGTATAGAGCCCCAGCATCATGAAAGGACGATGTAGCGTGCCCCGCGCGAAAGCCGGGTCGCTTTCGGCGCCCAGGGCGATGGTCGCGCCGCTGACGGGAGCACCCTCGTGGAGCGAGATCGCCTCGACCAGCTCTTCCCAGCCTGTGATTTCTACCCTGTCCAGCGTGGTCCGGCGGCACAGCTCCATCATCCTGCCGCCAGTGGCGATCAGGGCGCGGCGCAGCATGCGTTCGGCCTCGGCCAGTTCGCGCCGTTCGAACAGGTCCCGCAGGCCATCTTCCCAAGCGGCTTCCCCGGCGACCGTCGCGAAAGTGGTTTGCAAGGGGTGCGTCATGGCGTTCCTCTGCTGGCGGGCATGGTGCCCGGCGGGTTCGCGATCGGGGTAAGCGGAAATAGTCAGTAGCAGGTTAATTCCGGCGGAAATCGGGGCGAAATGCGGGAACGCGACTGCTTCGAGCGGGTTCTTTTCCGGACAAGCAATTTCGGAAAATCATATGCATAGCACCCCTCTGTTGTCAGGCGCGGCCCTGCTCGGAATTTTTTCCGGACTGGTCCTGGCAGGGATAACGCCGACCGCTCCCCTGCCGACCAAGCAGCCTGAATGGCGGGGGAAAGCAGCGAGTCTCCGTGCCGAAACCGAATCGCTTTACGCCTGGTCTATGCCCGAGGACCTCTCTCCCACGGTCGGCTATGGCAATCCCGCCTATCACCAGGCGGCGGTGCAGGTGCGTTATGAGCCGCAACGGCAGGCGCGCGCCGCTTCGCTGCCGCCCTATCCGCCGGTCGAGTTCGTCGAGGAGCCACCGGTGCGGACCGGCAACGAAGCAACCATCGCAGAGATGGAAGCCCTGAATGACAGTTTCGAGCAAGGCGCGGCTGAGCCCGCCCCCAGAGAAGGCGGGGATGAAGAGGACCAGCTGTTCGGTGGTTAGTCTAGCCTGAGCGCCGCGCCGCCCCGAGCAGGAAAATCACGAACAGCACCGTGAACACCATGTCCCCGGCAAGGATCGCGCCGGTGCCGGGCACTGCCCGTCCCGCCGCGACTTCCGGTGCCATCAGCGCGACCACCCCGATCTTGCCGATTACCCCCGCCCACAATGCCGGACCAAGCCTCGCCGGATCGCGGGCGATGAGGAGGTAGAGCAGGCCGAAGCAACCGACCAGCAGCGCGACAATCCGCTCGGTCACACTGGCCCCGGCAGCGAACAGCCCGGGCACGGCAACGACCAGATTATAGGCCGCCGCCGCCGTCAGCATCACACTCCACTTGCGCATGGCCTGCTCTCCCTTTTCCGTCTCAATCGTGCTCGCGGTCTCCGGCGCCGATATAGAGTTCGCGGCCGCCTTCGTTGTACTTAGCAGCCATCTCCTGCATGCCCTTCTCGGCCTCGTCCGCGGCGACGAACGTTTCGACCGGCTGGTTCTGCCGGGCGGCGAAGTCGCGGACTTCCTGGGTGATCTTCATCGAGCAGAACTTGGGCCCGCACATCGAGCAGAAAT
>CAZNBX010000053.1:0-8996 GCA_964571305.1 uncultured Novosphingobium sp. | reverse complement strand
ATGATCAGGGTGCGCCACGGCGTGTTCCAGGCCCCGGTCTTCTCGACCTTGGGGCGGCCCGCCCCGGGGTGGAGCGCGGCGCGCAGGGTCGTGCCTTCGGTGCGCGACACGGCCATGCCGGAATAGTCGACCAATGCCGCCTCGTGCAGGGCAACGTGGGTGCCGTCAGCCAGCTTGATGGTGATCGGGGTATCGGCATTGCTGACCGCGGACAGCGCAGTCTTGTTGTAGAGGTATTCCTCGCGGTTCCACAGGAACGCCGGCTTCCACCAGGCGGTGCCATCCTGCGCGAAGGCGAACTCGGTCAGCTCTTCGGCGATATTGGTCTTCGCCATGTTCGGCTGCTGCGGGAATTCGTAGCGGAAGCCGACACCATCGTCATAGATGCGGAAGGTCACGGCAAAGACCCGGGCCAGCGCGGTCGTTTCGCGGAGGTGGACCTTCAGTTCGCGGTAATGGTTGCGGATGCTGGCCCATTCGCCCCACGGCTGGTTCCAGGTCTGGTCGAAGTCGCTGACTTCGCTGCCGGTGATTTCCAGGCGGCGGTCGATCTTGGCCACGTCGGTGAACAGGAAGCCCAGGCGCGATGGCGCGATGATCGTCTTCCCGTTGCGGGTAACGGTGTAGACTGGCCGACCGTCGCCTTCGAGTGTCAGTTCGACCGAAATCTTGCCATCGGGCGAAGTGGCCGAAACCGGAGCCTTGGCCTGCGCCAGCGCCGGAGCGGAAGACAGCAGCGCGGCAACCGCACCCAGCATTGGCATCATACGCATCAGACTTGTTCCTCAACCAAAATTGCGCCGAACGGCGGAAGGCTGCTCAGCTCCGCGCCATTGACTGCGATCACGACCGGACCGCTTGCCTTGCCCACGACGGGACAGGGGCGCGGCGTTTCGGTGAAATTGAACAGGCCGACAATCGCCTGCTCGTGGCCCTTGCGACGAATGGCCAGCACCCCGTCATCGGCATGGAGCACTTCAAAGCCGCCCCAGCGCAGCGCCGGGTGCTGGCGACGCAGCGCCAGCAGTTGCCGGGTCAGGTTGAGCAGCGATGCCGGATCGCTTTCCTGCCGGTCGGCAGCGCGGGACAGGTTGTCCTCACCCAGCGGCAGCCACGGATTGCCTGCGGTAAAACCGCCGTGCTCGTCCTGCGCGGCCCACGGCATCGGGGTACGCGCACCGTCGCGCGACAGGGTCAGCGGCCAATTGGCAATCGCCTCCGGGTCCTGCAACTGCTCGAACGGAATTTCGACCTGGGTCAGGCCCAGTTCCTCGCCCTGGTAGACGATCGGATTCCCGCGCAGCGAGGCCAGCAGCACCGCCTTCATCCGGGCATAGGCCTCGCGCTGGTCCGGAGCGCACCAACGCGACAGGGCGCGCGGCGCATCGTGGTTTTCGAACGCCCAGCTCGGCCAACCCAGCCCGTCGCTGTCAGGCCAGTTGGCCTGGGCCTGCGCCACCAGCGCCGGAGTCAGGCGATCGGCATAGAGGAAGTCGAAACCATAGGCACTGTTCAGGCGCGACTGTCCGGCGGTGTAGGCGTGCATTTCGGCCAGGGCATTGGCGCCGCCGACCTCGGCCATGGTAAACACCGCACCATAATCATCGCACAGGGCGCGAATGCGCTCGATGAAGGCGGGGATCATCGCGTGCGACTGGTTGTTCACGTGCAACTGGAAATCGAACGGACGGGTCCGCACCTTGCCATCCTCCGGCGCGGGCGGATTGTCGGTCAGGTCCGGATTGTGCATCGAAAAATTCAGTGCATCGAGGCGGAAGCCATCGACCCCGCGCTCCAGCCAGAACCGCGCCGCACCCAGCAGCGCATCCTGCACTTCGGGCAGATGGCAATTGAGCTGCGGCTGGCCGGGCAGGAAATTGTGCAGGTAATACTGCCCGCGCCGCGCGTCCCAGGTCCAAGCCGGGCCGCCGAACACCGACTGCCAGTTCGACGGCGGCGAACCTTCCGGCTTGGCATCGGCCCAGACGTACCAGTCGGCCTTGGGCCCGATGCGGCTCTGGCGGCTTTCGGCGAACCACGGGTGCTCGTCCGAGGTATGGGCATAGACCTGGTCGATCAGGACCTTCAGACCCAGTTCGTGCGCGCGGGCGACCAAGGCGTCGAACGCGGCAAGATCGCCGAAGATCGGATCGACCCCGCAATAGTCGGCGACGTCGTAGCCAAAGTCCTTCATCGGCGAGGTGAAGAACGGCGAAATCCAGATCGCCTCAATTCCCAGCGAAGCGACATAGTCCAGCTTGGCCGTGATCCCGGGCAGATCGCCAATGCCGTCGCCGTTCGAATCCATGAAACTGCGCGGATAAATTTGATAGATCGACGCGCCCCGCCACCACGGCTGGTGACTGGATTCGGCTACAGACGGCACAATTTTGGAAAGTCGGTTCATGGGAAGGAGCAGGACTTACGGCTTGGCCGCGCAGACGGCGTAACCGAATGCAGGCAGGGTGATGGAAAGCGATCCGGGCGCGGCCGCCTGGGTCGAGCATTGACCGGCGAGCGCCGTGAACGACAGGCTCTTCGAGTCGACCTCAACCAGGCTAGAGATCGGCTGGTTTGACGTATTGAAGGCCAGCAGCACTTCCTGGCCGGTGTGCGGATCGAACCGCGAAATCGCCAGCAGGCCGGGCTTTTCCGACGAAGCCCTGATCCTTTGCAGGCCACCGGTCAGTGCCGGGGTCGAAAGCCGCACCGCCGACAGTTCGGCGATCAGGCGATAGAGCGGATGCGACGTATCGAAATTGGCGTCTGCCGTGGTCGCGTCGGTGCCGATCAGGTCGTTGTCGTTGTAGACGGCAACCTTGCTGGGGAACATGTCCTCGCGCGCCAATTGGTCGTTGCCGTCGGAGACGAAGCCCTGCTCGTCGCCGTAATAGATCGTCGGCACGCCGCGCAGGGTCAGCAGCATGGCATGGCCGAGCATGACCCGCAGGAGCAGCTCTTCCTGCGAGATGCCCGGATTGGCCTGCTTCACGAACATCGAGAAGCGCCCGAAATCGTGGTTGCCGAGGAACGTCGGCAAGCGCAGGGCGGCCTTTTCCCCGCCGCGATAGAGCACGTCATCCTCGAACAGGCGGGCGACCTTGTCGGTCCCGATCTTGCCGCCGACCGCCTGCTGCATCGCGGCGGCAAAGGCCATGTCGATCGGCGCGGACAGATGCGCGATATGGCTCCACCGCGCGAGGAATCCGGGGTCGATCTCCCCCGTCGCCACTTCGGCAAAGACGTGGAAGTTGGGAATGCCCTTGGCCTTGGCCCGCTCCTTCATCGCCGGTTCGAACGCCTGCCAGAATTCGGGATTGACGTGGCGCGCGGTGTCGATGCGGAAGCCGTCGATGCCAAAGCGGTCGATCCAGCTGCCGTAGATGTCGATCATTCCCGCCACCACGCGCGGGTGCTCGGTCGCGACATCGTCAAGCCCGACGAAATCGCCATAGGTCGCGCTTTCGCCGAACCAGTTGGTATTGCCGCGGTTGTGGTAATAGATCGGATCGTTCAGCCAGTCCGGCTTCTTCACGTGCTCTTCGCCCTTGGGCACATAGGGCGTGTAGGCAAAGGTCGGATCGGTCAGCTTGGCCCAGTTCTCCGCGCCCGGCACGTGATCCCCGGCAAAGCCCGGGTTGATCGCCGCGCCCTTGACCCCGCCGCGCCGCGAGAACGGATAGTCCGCCTTGCCACGGTAGGCATAGTTGCCCCCTTCGCGGTACTGGATCACGTCAGCCGTGTGATTGACGATGATGTCCATGTAGACCTTGATCCCGCGTGCATGGGCGGCATCGACGAAGGCCTTGAACTCCGCCTCGGTCCCGAAGTGGGGATCGATCGTGGTGAAGTCGGTCACCCAGTAACCGTGGTATCCAGCGCTTTCATCGCCCTTGGGCCCCTGCACCACCTTGTTCTTGAACACCGGAGCGAACCAGATCGCAGTGATCCCCAGGTTCTGGATGTAATCGAGCCTCCGGGTCAGCCCCTTGAGGTCGCCGCCATGGTAGAAGCCCTTGGCCGTCGGGTCGAACCCGGTCGCAAGACGATCGCCCTTGAGCCCGCCGCGGTCATTGCCTGGATCGGCGTTGTCGAAACGGTCGGGCAGGACAAAGTAGATCACTTCCTGCTCCGGCGTCCGGGCGCGGAAATCGCTGGGCGCCGGGGCAGTCTGGGCCGAGGCGGCGGGGACCATGCCCAGCGCGCTCGCGGCGAGCAGGATAGAGGGCAGCAGCGGACGGTTACGCAGCATTCAGGGCCTCCGCAGCGCAGCACTGCGCAATGAATTCTTCGTGGGTCGGCAGGCGGCTGGCCGGGGCCGAGACGATCGTTTCCAGATCACGCAGGAAGCCGGCCAGTTCCTCGTGGGTCAGCACGTCGGCGAGCGGATGATAGGTGTCGGGCACGATGTTCTGCCCGATCATCACCTGCAACCAGCCCACTTCGGTGAACAGCTCGTCCTGCTCGCGGAAAATCCGCCCGGTCGCCTTGAACAGGTCGATCTTCCTTTGCAGCCCTTCCGGCAATTCCATCGCGCGCAGCGCCTGCCAGAACGGCTCGTCGCGCTGGTTCGCGGTGTAGTGAAGGACGATGAAGTCGCGGATGCCCTCGAACTCCATCGCGATCCGGCGATTGTAGGCGTCGACATTGGCCTGGGCAAAGCTGCGGTCGGGGAAGTGCGAGATCAGGCGGGCGATGCCATTCTGGACCAGGTGGATCGAGGTCGATTCCAGCGGCTCGATGAAGCCCGACGACAGGCCCATGGCGACGACGTTGCGGTTCCACGCGCGCTTGCGCATCCCGGTCTTGAACTGGATCGTGCGCGGGTCTGCCAGCGGCTCGCCCTCGACCGTGTCGAGCAGGATCTTGGTCGCCTCGTCCTCGCTCATGTACTTGGTGCAGAACACGTGGCCATTGCCGGTGCGGTGCTGCAATGGGATGCGCCATTGCCAGCCGGCCGGATGAGCGATCGACTGGGTGAACGGACGAGGGCTGCCAACGTTCACGGTCGGTACCGCGATCGCGCGGTCGCAGGGGAGCCAGTGGCTCCAGTCTTCGTACCCGGTCTCCAGCGCCTGCTCGATCAAGAGACCCCGGAAGCCCGAGCAATCGATAAACAGTTCCCCGGCCACCTCCTCGCCCGAAGCCAGGCTAACCGAGCGGACGAAGCCGTTTTCCGGATCAAGTTTGACGTCGACGATCCGGCCTTCGACCCGCTGCACTCCATTGCGTTCGGACACGCTGCGCAGGTAGCGCGCATAGAGCGAGGCATCGAAGTGGAACGCATAGCTGAGCCCGTCCATCTGCGTATTGGGCACGCGCGATACCCGGGCGAAGCGTCCGGCCCGGGCCGCCACCTGGTTGAAGGAGTAATTGCCCAGCTCGCTCGCCACGCCTTCGCGTCGGCCGCGGAGCCAGTATTGCCAGAATTCGATCAGGTCGAGGCTCTGCCCGATCTGGCCAAACCCGTGCATGTAGCTTTCGCCGGGCCGGCCCCAGTTCTGGAACTCGATCCCCAGCTTGAACGTGCCCTGGGTGCGGCGGAGGAACTCGTCCTCGTCGATCCCGACCAGGCCGTTGAACAGGCGGATTGCGGGAATGGTTGCTTCGCCAACGCCGACGATGCCGATCTCGTCGCTTTCGATCAGGCGGATGCGAAGCTGGTCGCCCATCGTGGCGGAGAGTGCCGACGCGGCCATCCAGCCTGCGGTGCCGCCCCCTACGATCACTACGTCACGGATGCGGCTGTCGTTCACTTTCCGGCTCCCAGGTTGAGCGCGACACTCTTGGTTATTTCAGTCAGGAAATAAAGGCGGGTCCGGCGCGAACCGGACCCGCCCAATGGCATCAGAACTTGTAGGTGATGCCGGCCATGAAGTTGCGACCATAGTTCTGGTAGTCGCGAACCTGGCGCATGTCGTCGTTCTGGTAAGTCATGAAACGCTCGTTGGTGAGGTTGCTGGCCTGCAGCAGGATCCCCAGCCCTTCAAGCGAACCGCTCTGGAAGGTGTAGCCGATCTGAGCATCGACCACAAATTCCTGGGCAGCCATGATCCGGTCACGCACGAGGCTGAGACCAGCGACCTCGGCCAGGAACTTCGAACGGTAACGACCCGAGGCGCGTGCCTGGAAGCCGTTCTTTTCGTAGTAGACCGTGCCGTTGACGACCCAGCGCGACAGACCCGGCATGTTGATCGGGTTGGCGCCGCCTTCGGTGACCTTGCTGTCGGTATAGGACGCGCTGCTCAGGAAGCCGAAGCCGTCAAGCGCGGTCGAGAAGGTGCTGAACGGCAGCGAAAGCGAAGCTTCGAAGCCATAGACCTTGCCCGACGTGCCGTTCTGCCACTGCGAAACGATGCCCTGGTTGAACGTCGGGGCGACGTTGCCCGGGGTCGGCGTTCCGGTGAAGTCGAACGAATTGTTCTGGCGATAGATCCAGTTTTCGAGGTGCTTGTAGAACCCGCCGACCGAAATGTACGCGCCGCGACCGAAGTACTTTTCGATTGCGAGGTCGAAGGTATCGGCCATCAGCGGACGCAGCTTGGCGTTGCCAACGCTACCCGACCACGGCGAGCGGTTGATGCTTGCACCCGGGACGTTGTTCGCCAGGTTGAAGCTGTAGCCGACGCCCGGGTTGAGCTGGTCCATGCGGGCGCGAGCCAGCATGCGGGCAGCGCCGAAGCGGACCAGGGTCTGCGGAGCGACTTCGTACGAGAGGTTCAGGCTCGGCAGGAAGTCGGTGTACTTGTCACCATCGGTGATCGGCTTCGAGATCGTGCCGGTGCCCGGGTTCGAAGCGGCATAGCCATCGGCCTGCTGATCGGTGTGGACGACCTGGAGGCCGACGTTACCCTTCAGAGCGCCGCTGTTGATGTTGCCCTGGACAAAGCCGGTCAGGACCTTTTCGCGGACGACGTAGCTGTTGGTCAGACGGCTCGGCGTCCACAGCGCTTCGCTGGTCAGCGTGTAGTTGCCGTCGTTGTAGTACTTCCAGCTATCGAACGAGACCATGCCCGGGATGCCGATGAAGTCGAGCGAAACGGGGCTGAACAGGTAGCTCGACGGAACTGCCGGGCTGGCCGGGTAGTTCTTGTTGGTCAGCACGAAGCCTTCGTCGATCAGCTGCTTGCGGCGGTCCGAATAGTTCGCACCGACGGTCACGTTGTCGAACAGGCCGCCATCCAGGGCCTGGACGGCCTGGAGACGGATCGACTGCAGGCGATCCTTGATGGTCGGGCGGTTGACGAAGCCGTCCTGGCAGTTCGGCACGCTGCCGCCGCAGCTGTTCCAGCCCTGCGGGTCAGTGATCACGAACAGGGTCGGATCGGCATAGTTGATGGTCGGCTTGAAGGTGATCACGCCGCCGGTTGCCGGCTGGACGAAGCCCAGGGTGTCGGTGGCACCAACGCCGCCGCCACGGCCAGTGCCGGTGTAGATTTCAAGGTTCTCTTCAACCTTCTTGAGCTTCGAGTAGCTCAGGTCGAGTTCGATGGTCAGGGTGTCGTTGGCCTTGAACTGGCTGTTCGAGCCGACGGCCCAGATTTCAGCGTCGCGGTGGACAACGTCGTTGCGCATGACAGCTTCGACGCCGCGATAGGTACCAGCGGTGACCAGGCCGTTAGCCGTGGTGTAGCCCGGCTGGAGCTGTGCACCCGACCACTGCAGCGGCAGTTCGATGCCGCGCAGGCGCTGGTCATCCTTGAACTTCGACCAGTAGCCGTCAAAAGTGGTGTGGACGGTGTCGTTCGGCTTCAGTTCGAGCACGCCCATCAGGCCGTCGCGCTTCAGTTCGTTCGACTTCACGTAGGGCTTGGCGCCACCGATGACCTTGGTGGTCGCGTTGAGGTCCGGGTAACCCCAGGCCTGCCAGCGCTCTTCCTGGGTCGGCGACTGCATACGCGCATAGCCTAAGGCCCAGCCCACGGTTTCATCGTCGTTCTGGTCGACGTAGAAGAAGTTGGCGCGATAGCCCTTGTTCGAGATGTCGGGGTTCAGCTTGCCGAGGTCGTTCAGTTCGCCGCGCACGCCGACCACGACCTGCTTCTTGCCATAGGCGAGCGGGCGGATGGTCTTCATGTCGATCGTGCCGCCCAGGGCCTGGCCGATGAGCTTGGCATCGGGGGTCTTGTAAACGACGGCACCGTTGAGCAGTTCGGTCGGGTACTGGTCCAGCTCGACGCCGCGGTTGTTGCCGGCGCTGACCTGTTCGCGGCCGTTGAGCAGCGTGGTGGTGAAGTCCGGGGCCAGGCCGCGGATCGAAACGACGTTGGCGCGGCCATCAAGGCGCTGGGTGGCAAGGCCCGGCAGGCGCGACAGCGCTTCGGCGATCGACAGGTCGGGCAGCTTGCCCAGATCTTCCGGCGCAACCACTTCGACAATCGAGGTGGCTTCGCGCTTCTGCGCGGCCGAAGTGTCGATCGAGCTGCGGAAACCGGTTACGACGATGTCGCCGGCGGCGTCGTCGGCAGGCGCCGACTGCGCATTGGCTGCACCCGGCAGCATGATGGCGGATACGGCGATCGCCAGGACCGAAGCCCCACGGCCACCGAGAATTCTGGTGCGCAGCCTCACGAGATCTGTCTCCCTAAAGCCAGCCGGACAACAACTGGGTCCCCGGCGTGCAGACCCCCATTTGCAAAGGGAATAGAGTCCAGTCCCCCTTTGCCAGACTGCTGCGAATAGGGCGGCACAGGCCAGTGCCGGAAGAAGGCATACGTATACCAATTATGCACCGGCCCGACTGTTGCGCCGCGGCCACGCTTTCAGATCGGCACTTTCGCACACGTTGCACCATGCCATCCTAGGCTTTAGTCTGATTGCCAGGGGAGAGATGAATGGGCCGGAAGCGTTCCGCCAAACCGACGAGTTTCGACATCGCATTCCTGGCCGGAGTCTCCCAGCCAACGGTAAGCCGTGCCCTGCGCGGATCAAAGTCGGTGAGCCTGGCGACCCGCCAGCGGATCGAGGCGATTGCCCGCGAACTCAACTATTCGGTC
>CAZNBX010000052.1:6497-9084 GCA_964571305.1 uncultured Novosphingobium sp. | reverse complement strand
AACCTGTGACCCCACCCGTGTGAAGGGTGTGCTCTACCGCTGAGCTACGCGCCCATTCCCGCAGTCGTGCGCCGTTGGGCCATCACAACCGAGACGCGCGCCATTAGAGGGGTGGGGGCGAATTGACAAGGGCAGAAACGAGGCTAGTGCGCAGGCCATGAGCGAAGAAACCAAATCCGGCGCAGACCTGCCCCCCGACCGCCTGGCGATCAACCCGCGCAGCCCCTTTTTCGATGAGGACAAGCTGATGCGCGGCATCGGCATCCGCTTCAAGGGCGTGGTCCGCACCAACGTCGAGGAATATTGCATTTCCGAAGGCTGGGTCCGGGTCCAGGCCGGCAAGACCATGGATCGCCATGGCCAGCCGCTGACGTTGAAGCTGAACGGTCCGGTCGAAGCCTGGTACGAAGACCTGGGCGAGGACGCTCCGGTCGCCAAGGCCTGACCGCGCGCCGCTGCGCTACCAGCGCAGCTTGCTGCGAATGATGTCGGCGATGGGATCGGGCTTCTGATTGACCGAGGCGCTGTCGTTGACCGCCAAGCGCACTGCGCCTCGATCGAGCCGTTCGAGCTTGCCCGGCCGAGCCGGATAGATGAACCCTTCGACGGGCCAATGGCCGGTGCCGAGCGCCTGAAGCGGTGCATACCAGACCCGGACGAGGCTCCAGTTATTGTCCGGCGATACGTCGACCACCCTGACATTGTCCTCGATCTGGCCGCGCCGGCCCTCGATCGGGCTCCAATTCGCATGGCTGACGAGGATCGTGCGCCGGTCGATCACCCGGCTGACCGCGGCAACGTGGCCCAGGGTCGAATTGCCATAGGGACGGAAGGCCATGACCGCGCCGACCTTGGGCTGGAAGCCTCGGGCATAGCGCCCTTCGGCCTGGTTCCACCAGGTATGCGCATCGCCATAAATCTGGATGCCGGTACGCTGGCGGGCATAGGGCACGCATTGCAGATAAGTCATCGCGCCAGGGCGCATCGCCTCTTCCACTTCCTCGCGACTGGGCAATGACATGCGCGCCGCCGCCGGGCTGGCGGCAAGGGCAGCGGCAAGACTTAGCAGGATGAGCGGCAATGGCATGCCGCCGCTTATCCCTGAAATCCGTTAGAGCCGGCCTGCCGGGATTGGTTAACATGAAGCTGACGATTCGCTGCAAAACTTGCAAAAAATCGCGGTTCGGCGCAGGGGGCGTTGCATGGCGCTCCCCCAGGTAATCATCATTGGCCGCCCGAACGTCGGCAAGTCCACGCTGTGGAACCGGCTGGTCGGCAAGAAACTCGCCCTGGTCGATGCCCAGCCGGGCGTAACGCGTGACCGCCGCTTTGGCGAAGCGCACCTGCTTGGGCGGGATTTCCCCGTGGTCGACACGGCGGGCTGGGAAGACGAGGACCCGAGTTCGCTGCCGGGCCGCATGCGCCAGCAGACCGAGGCTTCGCTGGTCGGTGCAGACGTCGCGCTGTTCGTCGTCGACGCACGCGCCGGGATCACCCCGCTGGACGAGGAAATCGGTCGCTACCTGCGGGAAAGCACCGTGCCGGTCGTGCTGGTGGCCAACAAGGCCGAAGGCAAGTCGGGTGACCACGGCGTCTATGAAGCCTTCTCGCTTGGTTTCGGTGATCCGATCCCGTTTTCAGCCGAGCATGGCACCGGGATGGCCGACCTGTTCGAGGCGCTACTGCCGCACCTGGAGCCGAAGCAGCCCGAGGAAGACGAATTCGAACCGTTCGATGAAGAGGACGAGGAGGCGCTGAACAAGGCCCCGCTCAAGCTCGCCATCGTTGGGCGACCGAACGCGGGCAAGTCGACCCTGATCAACGCCTTTCTCAAGGAAGACCGCCTGCTGACCGGGCCGGAAGCCGGGATCACTCGCGATTCCATCTCGATCGACTGGGAATGGACCGATCCCGAATCGGGTGAAAAGCGCCCCGTCCGCCTGATCGACACCGCCGGGATGCGCAAGAAGGCGCAGGTCACCGACAAGCTGGAAAAGCTGGCGGTTGCCGATGCTCGTCATGCAGTGGACTTCGCCGAAGTGGTGGTGCTTTTGCTCGACGCGACGCGCGGGCTTGAGCACCAGGACCTCAAGATCGCCTCGCTGGTGCTCGAAGAAGGCCGCGCGCTGATCATCGCGATCAACAAGTGGGACGTGGCCGGGAAGGACGCGGCAGAAGACGCTTCGGCCCTGTTCAACGGGATCAAGGGCGCGCTTGAAGACGGGCTTAGCCAGGTCAAGGGCTTGCCGGTGCTGACGGTTTCGGCCCGCACCGGCAAGGGACTGGACACCCTGATCAAGGCAGCGTTCGAGATCCGCGCCGCCTGGTCAAAGCGCGTGCCGACCGCCTTGCTCAACCGCTGGTTCGACGAGGCGTTGGCCAAGAACCCGCCGCCGGCCCCCGGGGGTAAGCGGATCAAGTTGCGCTATATCACCCAGGCCAAGACCCGCCCGCCGGGCTTTGTGCTGTTCGGTACCCGGCTGGATGACTTGCCGATGAGCTATCAGCGCTATCTGGTGAACGGCATCCGCCGTGACCTTGGCTTTGACGCCGTACCGGTTCGCCTGACCCTGCGCAGCCCGAAGAA
>CAZNBX010000052.1:0-6487 GCA_964571305.1 uncultured Novosphingobium sp. | reverse complement strand
GTTCAAGAACTAGACCTGCGACGGTTCCAGCTTTGCGCGGCCTTTCCATTCGGTCAGGCTGCGCCAGGCCCATTCCAGCGGACCTTGCCGGAAGCGCGCCAGCCACGGCTTGCTCCAGCCCAGCATCACGGCCCAGCCGAGCAGGATGAACCAGGTCTGCTCCGCGGCGCCGAACCGGCCGAACAGGCCCAGGCCCCAGCCCGAAAAGATGCCGCCCATCAAGACCGTGCTGCCGATGTAGTTGGTGAAGGCAACTTTGCCCGCCGCTTCGATGCGCTGCCCAATGCGGCTAGCCAGCAGGCGCGGTGCCGCGAGGGCCAGCATGGCCATGTAGCCGAGCGCCATCATCAGGTGCGGGAAGGCGAGGGCATAGCCCAGCGCCGTGTGCATCGCCAATTCCGGGTAGGCGTTGTGGTGTGCCCAGAAAGCAAAGCCCACGGTCAGCGCCAGGCCAGTTCCGCCAAGGCCAAAGGCCAGGTTGCGGAGCAGTGGTCTGGGCCAGGCTCCTGCGAAAAAACCTGATCGCAGCAGCGCCATGCCGATCAGCATGTAGCTGAGGATTTCGCCCCAGTTGTAGGCCAGCATGGCCAGCGGATAGTCCCAGCGGGTGGCCAGGCGGGTGCGGATCTCGGTTGTGAACGGGGCCAGCGTTGCGGCGGCGTCGGTCTTCGCCTCATCGCGGTAGTCGCTGATGATGCCGGCGTGTTCGCTGCGCTCTGCCGCGCTGGCTGTTCCCGCGAGGACGCGGGCTTCGCGCTCCACGCTGGGCAGCCAACTTGCTACCCCCCAGGCCTGCCAGATCGTAAAGGTCGTCAGCGCCATGATGCCCAGCGCTGCGGGCGGTGCGCGGCGCAGGAGCAGCGCACCGAGGCCAACGCAGGCGTAAAGAAACAGGATGTCCCCGTCCCACAGCAGAGCGAAGTGGAGCAGGCCGAACATAGCGAGCCAGAATAGGCGGCGCATCTGAAGCACCATGCCGTTGGCTCCGCCCGCTTCCTTGCGCTTCAGGTAAAGCAGCAGGCTGGCCCCGAACAGCATCGCGAACAGCCCGCGCATCTTGCCTTCGAAGACTATCAGGCGAAGGGCATAGGCCCAGTCGTCAACCGGACTGTCCAGGCCGGACAGGCGCGGCGAATAGGCTGCGGCCCCGGGTTCGGCAAAGCTGGCGACGTTGACCGCGAGGATGCCCATGACGGCGATCCCGCGAATCAAGTCTAGCGTGCGAATCCGGGATTGCTGGGTCACCCCAACAGGCTAACCTGAAATCGCGATGCAGTCGAAACCGGCGGATTTAAGCCGGTTGCAGGCCGATTGCGCGGCTGACTGGGTGGGGAATCCGGCCGCCTGGAGGCGCGTTACCTTGCCGAAATTGGTATTGATCCGCGCTCTCCCGCCCAGTTCAGGACGGTTCTTCACCCTGTTCCACAGGGCGTCCGCATTGCCGCGTTCAGCAAAGGAGCCAAGCTGAACCCGCCAAGGGCCAGTGGCCACCACCTTGACTGGAGCGGCCTTGACGACCGCTCTGACAGGCCGCGCTGCGACGGCCTTGGCTGTCGCAGGCTTGCTCAGTGCAACTGCGCGCGCCGGAGCGGCGGCGCTCTTGCTTGCGGCTAGTGCCGGTGCCGCCTTCGCTGGCGGTGGCAGGGGCTTGCCATCGATCTTCGCTTGCAGTTCCTCGGCCAGGGCAAGGCCCCGCGCGCGCTGGTCGGGCGTGATGTGCTGGTCGATCTGTTGCAGCGCGGTGGTCGCTTGCTCCAGGCCCTGCTTGCGCGCCAGGTTGACCAGGGCATAGGCGCGCGGCCAGTCCCGCTCGACATTGTCGGCGTTGAAATAGGCCAGGCCGAGCAGGTACTGCGCCCGGGCATCGCCGCGATCCGATGCGGTGCGAATATAGGGCAGGGCCTGCTTCTTCTCGCCGCGATGGAACAGCAGCAAGCCATAGTTGTCGGCTGCCTCCTTGTGACCCTGGGCGGCGGCCTTGGCGAACAGCTCTTCCGCCTTGGTCAGGTCCTGTTCCGCGCCCTTGCCGAGACGATAGGCCTGGCCCAGCCGGAACTGGGCTTCGACTTCGCCCCGTGTGGCGGGATCCTGCCATTCATTGACTGCGCGGACGAAATCGCCCGCATTCCAAGCATCAATTCCGGCCTTCGTATCCGCCTGAGCGGCGAATGCCCAAACGCCGCCCGCAGCGGCGAGAAACAGTGCGACCAATTTTTTGCGACCCATCGACCCTCAACTCCGTTGCCGTTAGGCAAGCCTAGGCATTTTTGCGCTGATGCGACCCCGATCCTCCGCGGAACAACGCAGTATGCGGTTAAACCCTATGGTAAACAGATATTTAGCAAAGGTAAACTTCGCCGCTTCGGTCCTTGCCGAGCCGCCGTTCACGCCCGCCATTTACGTAAAATTAGGAACGATCTGCGACTCCGGACGGCAAGTCGAACTGGGTTGCGGAACATTCCAAAAGGGGAACGGCATTGCGGGTACTGGCATTGGCATCGCAAAAGGGCGGTTCGGGCAAGACGACCTTGTCCGGGCACCTCGCCGTGCAGGCCCAGCGCGCAGGCGCAGGGCCGGTCGTCCTGATCGACATCGATCCGCAAGGCTCGCTGGCCGACTGGTGGAACGAGCGCGAGGACGATTTCCCGGCCTTTGCCCAAACCACGGTCGCCCGTCTTGCCCAGGATCTTGCCGCCTTGCGCCAGCAGGGTTTTCGCCTTGCGGTAATTGATACGCCACCTGCCATCACCATGGCGATACAGTCGGTGATCTCGGTCGCTGAACTGATCGTCGTGCCGACCCGCCCCAGCCCGCATGACCTGCGCGCCGTTGGCGCTACCGTCGACCTGTGCGAGCGGGCCGGCAAGCCGCTTATCTTCGTCGTCAACGGCGCCACGCCCAAGGCCAAGATCACGTCCGAAGCCGCGGTCGCCTTGTCGCAGCACGGCACGGTCGCTCCGGTCACCCTGCATCACCGCACCGATTTTGCCGCCTCGATGATCGATGGGCGCACCGTGATGGAAGTCGACCCCAACAGCCGCAGCGCCAACGAGGTCGCGACGCTGTGGACCTATATTTCCGACCGCCTGGAAAAGAATTTTCGCCGGAAGGTGTTCGCCGCGCCAAGCAATGTTTCGGCAATCCAGGGCATCAATCGTACCGGCGGCGGCTTTGGTCGCCGCGTCGCGCAGTCGTAAGGAGGACGAGGGAAAATGTCCGACCCAAAACCTCTCGCCTCGCTTGGTCCGCAGCTGCTCGCCCGCAAGGGCGGCGCCCGTCCGGCCATGCGTCCGGCACTCGGTGCGCTCGCGGTCCAGACCTTTGACCTCGATCAGGACGATCTTGGCTGGAACGACATGGGCGAAACGGCCCCCTCCGGCGAAGTCCTAAACATGCCGAAAGTGTCAGCGGTTCCGCGCGTCGTCGAGCAGCAGCACGAACTGGAACGGAAGATCAAGGTGGAGCGCCGTCCGGCTGCAGCATCGGGCCGCCGCGCTGCCTTTACCCTGCGGATCGATCCAGAACGACACCTGCGTCTCAAGCTCGCTTGCGCGATCAAGGGACGCAGCGCCCAGTCGCTGGTGACAGATGCGCTGGATCAGCTCCTGTCCGAAATTCCTGACGCCGCCGATAGCGCCAGCAAACTGGCCAAGTCGCGTGATTGACCGAGCAAGGAACCCTGTGATGAAGAAGAACCGCATGCGCCGCACTGCATTGCCGCTTGGCCTGGCAGGGGCAGCGGTCGTTGCACTCGCCGCTGGTGTTGGCCTTTCGCCTGAAGCAGTGGTGGCCAAGCCAGCCCCGGACAAGATCGCCGCCCAGGCGCGCAGGGCGCTGGGCAGCGGTCAGGTCGAAAAGGCAATCCAGCTCGGCGAGCAGCTGGTTGCGGCCAATCCGCAGGAAGCCGGATATCGGGCAATCCTCGGCCAGGCCTATCTGCGTGCGGGACGGTTCGAATCGGCGGCCCAGGCGCTCGATGATGCCATGACGCTTGGGGACAATTCCGCTCGCACGGCGCTCGGCCTAGCGCTGGCGAACTCGGGTATGGGCCGGAACGACGCCGCTATTGCCATCCTCGGCGATTGGCGCGACGCGATCCCGGCGGTGGACCTGGGGCTGGCCTATGCCATGGCAGGCGAGACGGAGCGCGGAACGGCGATCCTCGTGAGTGCGCTGCGCGGCGGTGAAAACACCCCCAAGCTGCGCCAGAACCTGGCCTATGCCTATGCGCTGGGCGGGCACTGGCGCGAGGCGCGGATCATGGCGTCGCAAGACGTTC
This sequence comes from uncultured Novosphingobium sp., assembly GCA_964571305.1. GTDB lineage: Bacteria > Pseudomonadota > Alphaproteobacteria > Sphingomonadales > Sphingomonadaceae > Novosphingobium. The sequence goes on along the minus strand of CAZNBX010000052.1, from coordinate 2,208 downwards.
CGGCCGACCAGCTCGATGCGCGGATCAGCGGTTGGGCGAGCCGGGCCAAGCCCGAGGACAGTCGCCTGCGGGTTGCCGGACTGCTCGGCGCACCGCTGCGCAGCGACGCCGGAATGCCGGCGCAACTGGCGTTGAACGCCAGCTCGGACCAGCAGCAGTTGGCCGTTGAAAGCGCTGCGCAAAAGGCTGCTCCTGTGGTGGCGATGAACGCGGAACTTCCGCCGGTTCAGGCCGCACCGCCTGTGCAGAGCCGGAATCCGTCGGCAGCCGCGCCGGTCATTGCACCGCGCACTGCCGCACTGGTCTTTGTCGCGAACCCGGTGATCCAGCGCATCCCGTCGCTGCCTGCCAAGGCTCCGGCTGCCACGCCCAAGCGGCCCACGGCGACGCTTGCTGCCGCGCCGGGGCGGGTGATGAAGCAACCCGCCCAGGCCGCGCGCCCGGCGGCCAGCTCCTCTGTCAGCAAAGGCTCGACCCACGCGATCCAGCTGGGTTCGTTCTTCAGCGAGCAGGGCGCACGCCGGGCCTGGGGACAATATGTCGCCCGCAACCCAGAACTGCGCGGGTTCAAAATGGTGATCACCACTGCGCAGGTGCGCGGCAAGACCTATTGGCGGGTCGCGGCGGCTGGCTTCGACGGTCGAGCCGCAGGCGGACTTTGCTCCAAGGTCAAGGCGCGCGGCGGGGTTTGCTTCGCCTATGCGACGACGGGCAAGCCCAGTTCGGCGCCTGCCTATGCCAGCAAGGATCGCACCAAGGCTCCGGTTATGGCGCTGAACACCGGGCTGCCCGGGCGCAGGCGCTAACTGCTTGCCTTTGGCCGGATCAGCCGACTTCCATTCCGCCCTTGAACAGGTGCAGCACCCGCCCTTCGACGCCTTGCTTGTCGAACGGGGTGTTGCCTGCTGACGCCGCCATCTTGTCGGAATCGACGATCCATGGCTTGACTGGGTCGATCACCGCAAGGTCTGCCTCGGCGCCGATCGCCAGTCGACCGGCATCCACGCTGAGCAGCGCAGCCGGGTTTGTGGCCAGCAAGCTGAAAGCGCGAGCAAGATCGATCACGCCGTCACGCACCAGGCCGAGGGTTAGCGGCAAGAGCGTTTCCGCCCCCGCCATGCCCGGCTCCGCATCCGAAAACGGCAAACGCTTGTCCTCTGGGCCACGCGGGTCGTGGCCCGAAGAGATCACGTCGATGGTCCCGTCCGCCAGCGCCGCCCGCACCGCCTGACGATCCGCCTCGCTCCGCAGGGGCGGAGACAGGCGGGTGAAGGTGCGGAAATCGCCGAGCGCGACGTCGGACAGCATGAAGTGGGCGGGCGTTACCCCGGCAGTGACACGCACCCCGCGCTGCTTGGCCGCGCGGACCAGGTCCAGGGCGGAAGCCGTCGTGACCTGGCGGAAGTGAACTTGCGCCCCGGTCAGTTCGGCCAGGGCGATATCGCGCGCAACGGCCAGGGCTTCGGCCTCTGCCGGTGCGGAGGACAGGCCGAGCCGCGTGGCCATTTCGCCTGCGGTCGCCACCGCGCTTCCGGCCAGCCCACCGTCTTCCGCATGGGTAACGACGACCAGACCCAGCATCGCGCAATAGGACAGCAGGCGGTGCATGGTCCCGCTGTCTGCAATCCAGCGGCGCCCCGTGGCTACGGCGCGCGCCCCGGCATCGCGCATCAGCGCGAGTTCGGCGATGGCATCGCCCTCCAGTCCCTGCGTCGCGGCGGCCAGCGGGTGGACCCACAGGTCCGGCTTGCCCGACTGGGCGGCGAAACGGACGGCCGCCGGCTTGTCGAGCGCGGTCGACTGGTCCGGCATCAGCGCGGCGCGGGTAATCCCGCCGAAATGGAATGCGGGCTTGTCTATGGCAAAGACGCCCAGGTCGACCAGACCCGGCGCGATCAGTGCGCCCTTGGCATCGACCACGCGGCCTCCATCGAGCGGCTGAATGTCGCTGCCCAAGGCAACGATTAGACCTTCTACGCAGCGCACGCTGCCGTTCTGCGGTTCGCCCTGCGGCGTGACGATCCGTCCGTTGACGATGGTAAGCGGTGCCAGGATCTTCATGCCCAGCCCTCCACGCCGCGGCTTCGCCGGGTCAGCACGTCAAGGCAGGCCATGCGGATCGCCACGCCCATTTCGACCTGGGTAGTAATCGCTGAGCGGCCCGGGAGGTCGGCGACATTGCTGTCGATCTCGATCCCGCGGTTCATC
>CAZNBX010000051.1:0-9386 GCA_964571305.1 uncultured Novosphingobium sp. | reverse complement strand
AGCTTGAGCATGAACGGTTCGTCCTCCTGCGGCACGCCGAGCACGGTCATGATCACGCGCAGCGGATAGAGGAAAGCAACGTCGGCGGCGAAATCGCACTCGCCATCGAAGCTGAGCATGTGGTCGACGAATTCGTTGGCGATCGCGCGGATCTGCTCTTCCAGCGGCCGGATCGCACGCGGGGTGACGTGGGGGAAGACCACGCCGCGCAGCGCCTTGTGTTCGTCCCCATCGACCGAGACGAGGCTGCGGATCAGGTTCGGCTCGCCCCCGGTCAGCATCTGGACCCGGGCGTTGCTTTCGATGTTGGTGATGAAAGTCGACTTCTCGCCATTGCGGAAGATCTCCGGCTGGCGTTCGATCTCCTTGATGTCGGCATGGCGGGTGACGACCCAGAACGGTTCGAAGTCTTCGATCACCGCCTTGTCCAGCGGCTGGTTCGCGCGCAGCTTGGCAAAGGCCGCATCCACGACCTCACGCTCCGAATAGGCCTTGGGATCGATGATGGTCCGGGCCAGCTCTTCCGCAATCGTCATGCCTTCTTGCTCCTCTTGCCACCTCAGAATCGGGGGCTTGACTTGTAGTCTGTTTAAATGTTGGTTGTTGGTCAACAACTATGTAACGGGGACGACAAGAGTTGGATCATTCGGCCACCCTTTCCGCGCCCATCCTTTCCGAACCCGCGCCGCGCCGCACCCAGGCCGAACGCCGCGCGGAATCCGAAGACCGCCTGCTAGAGGCTGCGGCTGCGATCATTGCCGAGGAAGGCTACATGGCCGCAACGCTGGAACGCGTGGGCGAGCGCGCCGGGTTCAGCCGCGGCCTCGCCAGCCGCAAGTACGGATCGAAGGACGGCTTGATCGAGGCGGTGATCTGGCGCGTCTCGGCCCAGGTCCACGGCGAGGTCGATGCGGCGATTGCCGGGCTGGACAGTCCGCTCAAGCAATTGCTGGCCCTGTTCGACCGCTTCGTCGAACTGGTCCTCAGCGATAGCGCAGTGCGCGCCTATTTCGTGCTGTTCAGCGCGATGATCGCCAACCGCCTGGAAACCCGCACGGTGTTCGAGGAAGTCCAGGAACGCTTTGGTGAGCGGATCGAGCAGCTGCTGATCTCCGCCCAAGCGCAGGGCGAGATTGCCACCACCCTGCCCGCGGCGCACTTCGCCTTTCTGATCGGCTGCCTGCTCGCGGGGATCTCGGTCGAGACGGCCATGGGATACCAGGCGAAAAGCAGTGCTGATCCCGCGGCGCTGCGCGCTGACCTGCGTCTGATGCTGGGTGCGGCCCTGCGCTGCTGAGGTGATTGCCCCAGAGCGAACCGCTCGCTAGGGTCGCCCCCGATTTGCACTTTCCTGGGGACCCATCGCAATGAAGACCTCCACCCTCGCCCTCGCCCTGCTTGCCGCCAGTGCCGGAGCGGTTGGCGTCGCCGTCAGCGCCGAGGCGCCGATCGAGGCGGCGAGCACGCAGACCTGGATTTACGCCGGACGCGTCATCGCCGTCCCCGGACAGGCCCCGCGCGGCGCCACCACGATCGTGGTCCAAGACGGCCGCATCGCCGCGCTGCACGATGGCTTCCTCCCTGCCCCGGCCGGAGCGAAGGTCGTCGATCTCAAGGCGCGTACCGTCCTGCCCGGCCTAATCGACAGCCACACCCACCTTTCGTCGGACCGCGCCGGGAACGAATCCCTGGCCGCCGCGATGACTGACAGTCTGCCGCTCAATTCGTTCGAGACCGAGTGGAACGGGATGAAGACCCTGCGTGCCGGTTTCACCACGGTGCGCAACCTGGGCGACGAAAAGGGCAAGGTCCTGGCCTACAAGGAAGCGATCCGGCGCGGTTGGGTCCAGGGGCCGCGCATTCTCGACGCGGGCGAATCGATCTCGACCACCGGTGGCCACATGGACAGCCGCGTCGGCATTGCCGACGACTTGCACCCCGCCATCTCCACCGAGAACCTGTGCGACGGAGCCGACGACTGCCGCCGCGCCGTGCGCCGCCAGGTCGGCCGCGGGGCCGACGTGATCAAGTTCGCCACGACCGGCGGGGTCAATTCCGGCACCGGCCTTGCCACCCGCATGTTCGAGGACGAGGCCCGCGCCCTGATCGACACCGCCCACGCCTATGGCCGCAAGGTTGCGGTTCACGCGCACGGCCTTGAAGGGGTCAAGCTGGCAATCCGGATGGGTGCGGATTCGATCGAGCATGGCACCATGATCGATGAGGAAACCGCCAAGATGATGGCGAAGAACGGCACCTTCTATGTGCCAACGCTCAGCACCGTGAACGGCTATCTGGAACGCCTTGCCGCCAATCCCAACGCCTATCCCCCGGCGGTCAAGGCGCAGATCGACTGGCGCATCGGCATCACCGGCAAGTCGCTGAAGATCGCCTATCCGCTGGGCGTGCGCATCGCCTATGGCACCGATGCCGGGGTTTCCAAGCACGGCCGCAATGCTGACGAATTCGAATTGCTGGTGAAATACGGCATGCCCGCCGCAGAAGCGATCAAGGCGGCAACGATCAACGCCGCAACCTTGCTGGGAATCGAAAAGGAAGTCGGCACTCTGGAAGTCGGCAAGAGCGCCGACATCATCGCCGTCGACGGCGACCCGCTGGCCGACGTGCGCGTGCTCAAGGCGATGAAGTTCGTCATGGCCCGGGGCGATGTGATCCGCTTCGAGTAAGTCAGGCGGTCAAAAACGCGACCAGCGCCTTGACCTTCTTTTGCCGCCACTGCGGCAGCGGGGCGACCAGCCAATAGCCGTGACGGCTCGGGGCTGGTTCGCCCAGCGCGGCGATCCGCCCGTTATCCAGCCAGCTTTGCGCCAACAGCGCGGGGACGCGGGCCTTGCCCATTCCGGCGGCGGCGGCGGCGATGGCCTGGCCGGCGTCACCGACCGTCAGCGGCGGGCTTTCGCAGTCATCGCCTTCCGGGGCGGGATCGCCCGGCCAGCCAATCCAGCAGCCCTGCCCGACCTCGATCCGGCCCGGTTCGCCCAACGGCACGCCCTCCAGTTCTCCGGGACCTTCCGACCAGCGCACCGCCAGGTCGAGGTTCGCCTCGGTAAAGTCGGCGTCCTCGTTGGCGACCAGGCTGAAGCGGACTTCGGGATTGGCCTTGCGGAATTCGGCCAGGCGCGGCGCGAGCCAGGCGGCGAAGAATTCGCGCGGGGCGGCGATGGTATAGACGTGGCTCGATTGCCCGGCCTGCATTGCCCGGACCGCATCCTCGAAATGGAGGAACCCAGTGCGCAGCGCCTCAAGCCCGGCACTCGCTTCGTCGGTCAGTTCCAGTCCCTTGGGGGTGCGGCGGAACAGGACCACGCCAAGCACGTCCTCTAGCGCACGGATCTGTTGCCCGACGGCGGCAGGGGTCACTGCCAGCTCGTCCGCCGCCCGGGTGAACGACAGGTGCCGCGCGGCGGCATCGAACACGCGCAGGGCGTTAAGGGGCAGATGCGTGCGCTTCATGCCGCCTCCCTATGGCGAACACGGGGAGTCGGCAAGCGCGAGCGCGCCTCACCCCGCCGTGGCAGGGGCTGCGAGCGGATAGAACGGGATTTTCACTGCAAACTTTTCGCCCGACTGGCGAACAAAGGTATAGTGCCCTTCCATCGACCCGGTCGGGGTCGTGAGCGGGCATCCGGAAACGTAATCGTGGCTTTGCCCGGGGGCCAGAACCGGCTGCTCACCCACGACGCCTTCGCCGTCGACCAGGTTCACCATGCCCCGCCCGTCGGTGATGCGCCAATGCCGGGTCAGTAGTTGCACCGTCTCATCCGAGCCATTTTCGATCCGAATGTGATAGACCCAGAACCACTTGCCCACCTCGATGCGTGACTGCTCGGGCAGGTAATTGACCGCGACCCGCACGGTGATGCCGTCGGTAATCGCGGTGTGCTGGAAAAATTCCTTCATAAGTCCCTCGGTAATCTCTGGGCGCCACGCCCGCAATGGCCCTGCCCTGCCCAATAGGGAATAGGATTGCACAACCATTGCAGCGCGGCGCAGTCGTGTTAGCTCAGGCGTCATGACCCATACGCTTCCCGTAACCGAGTTGTTCCTGCTCGCCTTGATCATCATCTTTGCCGCGCCCTATGCGGTATGGCGCCTGCTGCGGACCGATTACTGGGCACCGCTGGTCGTGGTGCAGATCGTCGCCGGGATCGTGCTGGGGCCAGGCGTGCTCGGCGCGGTCTTCCCCGGCTACTACGAAACGGTCTTCACCCCGCAGGTGATTGGCGCGCTCAACGGGATTGCCTGGTGGGCGGTGATGCTGTTCGTATTCGTTGCGGGACTGGAACTGGACCTGGAAGAAGCCTGGAAGTGGCGGCGGGAAACCGGGCTTACTGCCGGGCTGGCGCTGGGCGTACCGCTGCTGCTCGGCGCCGCGACCGCAGTCCTGCTGCTCAGCCTGACCAATCCAGAGGAATGGATCGGAGCCAAAGGGCAAACCTGGCAGTTCATTGCGGGTATCGGGATGGCCTGCGCGGTCACGGCCCTGCCAATCCTGATCCTACTGATGCAAAAGCTGGAGATCCTGCGCACCAAGTTCGGCCAACGCATCCTGCGCTATGCGAGCCTGGACGACATCATGATCTGGGGCGTGCTGGCGCTCATCCTGCTCGACTGGGAACGGGTCGGGCGGCAGGCCGCCTATCTGGTCGGCTTTGTCGTGGCCGTGGTCCTGATCCGCAAGCTGATCGCCGCGATCCCGCAGCGAGACCGCTGGGCGCTGGGCCTCGTCTGGCTGGCGGCCAATGGCTACCTCGCCGACTGGTCCGGCCTGCATTACATGGTCGGGGCGTTCCTGGCCGGGGCGGCGCTCGATGCGAAGTGGTTCGGAATCGAGAACATCGACCGCTTCCGCGACACGGTGCTACTGGCCTTTATGCCGGTGTTCTTCCTCTCCACCGGACTGCGCACCAGCTGGGACATGGGCGGTACGATTGCCTTTGCGGCAGCATTCCTGCTGCTGGTCGCGATGGTTGTCGGCAAGCTGGCCGGGGTCGCCCTGGCCGGGCGCATCCTCGGCTGGAAAAAGGGCGAGGCGTGGATCATCGGCTGGCTGCTGCAAACAAAGGCGCTCATCATGATCATCTTCGTCAACGTGCTGTTCGACAAGCAGATCATCACCAGCGCGGCTTTTACCGCATTGCTGCTCGCCGCAGTCGGCAGCACGATGCTCACCATTCCGGTGGTCAGTCCGGCGCTGCGCAAACAGCCCCTCGACGACTAGTCTCCGCTAAACCTCAAGCACGTGGCTGACCGGGCATGACAGCGCAAAGCTGAAACCCTCCGGATCGAACCGGCAGGTCACGTCGGCGCGCAGCTTGCGGGCCGGGACGTCGCGGATCACCCGGCTGCCAAAGCCGCGCTGGCTGGGTTCGGCGACGGGCGGGCCGCCGCTTTCGTGCCAGGTCAGCACAAAGCGCGGCTCGCCTTCGTGCGCCTCCAGCCGCCAGTGAATCTCGACCCGTCCTTCCGGAACGGACAGCGCGCCGTACTTCTCGGCATTGGTCGCCATTTCGTGCAGCGCCATGCTGATCGATTCGGCCGCACCGGGCTGGATCACCACGTCCGGACCTTCGCGCTCGACCTGTTCAAGCCGATCCTCGAGGAAGGCCAGCTGGGCATCGACCAGTTCGCTGAGCGGCACCTGGCGCCAGTTGCGCTTGACCAGCACGTCCTGGTTCGCAGCCAGGCCGGCGATCCGTTCGCGCAAGCGCGGCAGAAAGTCCGCGCTGTGTTCGGCGGTGCGTTCGGCAAGCGACTGGACCACGGTCAGCAGATTGCGCGAACGGTGGTTCACTTCCATCAGCAGCAGTTCGATCTGGCGTTCAGCGGCGCGCCGCTCGGTAATGTCGGTTGCGGTCCCGAACCAACAGAGGATCTCGCCGGTCGCATCGTCGCGCAGCGGCACCGCCCGGCACAGGAACCAGCCATAGGTGCCATCGGCGGCGCGGATGGGAAAGGTATCTTCCCACTCGGCCCCCTTCTGCAGGCAATGTGCGACATGCTGTTCGACGCGGTCGACATGGTCCGGGTGTACTTGTTCGCGCCAGCCCTTTCCTTCGACCTGGTCCTGGGTCGTCCCGGTATAGTCGAACCAGCGCTTGTTGTACCAGAACATCCAACCTTTGGCGTCGGCGATCCAGGCGAGCTGGGCGATGTTGTCGGCCATCAGGCGAAAGCGCATTTCGGCGATGCTCAGCGCGCGGCGGGTCTCCACCTCCTGCGTGATGTCGCGCCCGATCTTGCTGGCGCCGATCACCTGCCCGTTCCGGTCGCGCACGGGAGAGACCATGATGTCGAGTTGGACCAGCGATCCGTCGCGGCGCAGGCGCTGGGTGCGCAGGCGGATCGAGCCCTCGCCCTTGGCGACGCGTTCGAGGATGCGGTCCTCTTCGCTCTGGCGGTCGGCAGGAATGATCCGGCGGATCGACTGGCCGATCATCTCGGTCGCGGACCAGCCGAAGATCCGCTCGGCCGCCGGGTTCCAGCTGAGCACCGTGCCGTCAAGCGTCTTGGAGATGACGACCGCCTCGACCGAATTGACAATCGCCGCGAACAGCCCGGCGTAGTCCATCGCGGCAAACGGGTCCTGCGGTTTCATCTTCTGGTCGGATTCCCCGGGCAGGCCCCAAGGTCGGAGCGATGCACTTGCGCTCCGGTTCAACGTCCAGAAGTGAGGAAAGTTCCGTTAGCGGCCGATCGCGCGCAGCCCGCGGTCGATGTCCTCGATCAGGTCCTGCACGTCTTCCAGGCCCACGTTCATGCGGATCATCCCTTCGCCCACGCCCGCTTCGGCGCGGCCTTCAGGCCCCATGTTGTTGTGGGTCGTGCTGGCCGGGTGGCAGGCCAGGCTCTTGGAATCGCCAATGTTGTTCGAAATGTCGATCAGTTCGAAAGCATTAAGCATTGCAAAGGCTTCGGCCCGATCCTTCAGGTTGAAACTGAAGATATTGCCGAATGCATCCATCTGCTTCGCCGCAATCGCGTGCTGCGGGTGGCTTTCCAGCCCCGGGTGCAGCATGTCGACCCCGCGTCCTTCGAGGAAATGGGCCACTTCCATCGCACTGGCGCTTTGCGCCTTGGCCCGCAGCGGCAAGGTTTCCAGTCCCTTGAGCACGACCCAGGCATTGAACGGTGCGGCAATCGGCCCGGTGTTGCGCTGGAACGGCAGGAGCAAGTCGTTCATGAACTGCTCGGTCCCGCACACTGCGCCAAGCAGGACGCGGCCCTGCCCTTCCATCAGCTTGGTCGCCGAATAGGCCACCACGTCGGCGCCGAATTCGATCGGGCGCTGCAAGGCGCCGGTGGCGAAGGCATTGTCAACGACCGTGGTGATGCCCTTCGACTTGGCCAGGCCGCAGACGAATTCCAGATCGACGATGTCCATCGTCGGATTGGCCGGGGTCTCGAAGAAGAACACCTTGGTATTCGGACGGATCGCGGCTTCCCAGGCGGCGTTGTCGCGCGCGTCGACGATCGTCTTTTCGATGCCGAAGCGGGGCAGCAGGTTGTCGACGATCCAGCGGCACGAACCGAAGGCGGCGCGGCCAGCGACGATGTGGTCCCCGGCGGAAAGCTGGCACAGCAGCGCCGTGCTCATGGCCGCCATGCCCGAAGCCTGGGTGCGGCACGCCTCGGCCCCTTCGATCATGGCGATACGCTCTTCCAGCATGGCCGTGGTCGGGTTCTGGAAGCGAGAATAGACCGGGCCGGGCTCTTCCCCCTGGAACCGCGCTGCAACCTGCTCGGCGCTGTCATAGCTGAAGCCCGAATTGACGAAGAGCGCCTCGCTCGTCTCGCCCTGTTCGCTGCGCCAGGTCCCGGCGCGCACGGCGCGGGTGGCTGGACGCCATTTGGAAGTGATCGAGCGGTCCTGTCCGGTGGTGCGTTTCATAGTGCCTATGGCTTTAGGAGCGCCATGGGTCCGGGGCAAGGGAAGATGGTTGCGCCGGTGCAGCCGTGCCGATAAATCCCCGCGCCATGCAGGCCCGCTTCAGCAGAGACCAGGACCCCGCCACCTGGTGCGGCGCAATCACCATATTCTTCCTGGCGCTGGTCTGGTGGCGGCTGGCGATCCCGCACGAAATCTATTTCGACGAAGTCCACTACGTCAACGCGGCGCGCAAGCAGCTGGATCACATCCGGGTCAACCCCGAACACCCGATGCTGGCCAAGACCATCCTGTCACTGATGATCGAGTGGCTGGGCGACCGTTCGCTGGTCTGGCGCATACCCTCGGCCCTCGGCGGGGCGCTGGGCCTGTTCGCGTTCAGCCGGATCGTCTGGTTCGCCAGCGGCAGCGCCCGCGCGGCGATCATCGCCACGGTGCTGCTGGCCACCGACTTCTTCTGGTTCATCCATAGCCGCATCGCCATGCTCGACATGACCATGGCGAGCCTCGCCATGCTCGCCGGCTGGCAGATTACCGCGGCGCTGCGCCTGCCCCGGCAAGGCCGCTGGCGCCTGGCCCTGGGCGGCGTGCTGATGGGCCTGTCGCTCGGCGCCAAGTGGTCGGTCGCGCCGCTCCTGGCGCTCCCCGGCCTGGCGTTCCTGATCCTGAAGATTCGCGACAACGGCTGGCGCTTCCTCTGGGCCCGCAGCGGTGGTCCGGTCCCCGGCATCACCCTGACCGAAGCCGTGCTGTGGCTGGGCCTGGTCCCGCTGGCGGTCTATTGGGCGACCTTCTGGCCCGCCTTCCACTGGGCCGCGCGTCCGGTCAATCCATGGGACCCGATCGGCTGGCACCAGCACATGCTGATGCTACAGGACAGCGTGAAGAAGCCCCACCCTTACCGCTCAGTGTGGTATCAGTGGGTCACCAACTGGCGCGCGATCTGGTATCTCTACAAGGAGGTCGAAGGTGCCCAGCGCGGCGTGGTGCTGATCGGCAATCCCTTTGCCATGTATGCGGGCCTTGTCGCGCTGGTCTGGGCCGTGATCGAGGCGGTGCAGCGCCGCCGCAAGGACCTGATCGCCTTCATCGCGCTCTACGCCTGCTCGCTGATGTTCTGGGCGCTCTCGGGCAAGCCGGTGCAGTTCATCTATCACTACCTGCTGCCCAGCACCTTCCTGATGGCGATCCTCGCGCTCGCCCTGGACGCGGCGGGACGGCGCCAGGATCGCTGGCGGCGCCTGATGCCCATTGGCATTGGCCTTTGCGTGCTTATGTTCGTGGTGTTCTATCCGATCATTTCGGCCTTCCCGCTGTGCTGCGGCAGGCCCAGTTTCGAATTCTGGATGTGGCTGCCACGCTGGCGCTGATCCGTAAAAGACAAGACAGAGGGGATTTCGCCAATGACCGATTGCAGCCAACCGCTGACCTTTGCCCGTGGCCCGGCGCTCCAGAACCGGATGATGCTGGCCCCGCT
>CAZNBX010000050.1:0-9625 GCA_964571305.1 uncultured Novosphingobium sp. | reverse complement strand
GAGGCCCGCCGCCGGTCCCTCATAGAATATTTCCTGGGCGTGCAGGATCAGCTGTCCGAAGATTCGCAGGACCGGCTGGAGCGCAATCCGCTGCGCATCCTCGACAGCAAGGACCCGCGCGACAAGGCCTTTACGGAAGCCGCGCCGAAGATCGACGATTTCCTCTCGGACGAGGCGCAGGACTTCTTCGCCAAGGTCATCGCTGGTCTCGATGCTGCCGGTGTCGCTTGGACCCGGGCCCCGGCGCTGGTCCGCGGGCTAGACTATTACCGCCACACCGCGGTCGAATTCGTCCCCGACCGGCTTGGGGCGCAAGGCACCGTGCTAGGCGGCGGGCGATATGATGGCCTGATGGAAAGCCTAGGCGGTCCGCATACTCCGGCAGTCGGCTGGGCGGCGGGGATCGAGCGGCTGGCGATGCTCGTGGCCGATGCAGGTGCAGTGAAGGCCGACGCACTCGACGTGATGCTGGCGATCGAGGACGATGGCGCAATCAGCTTTGGCACCAAGGCGCTCAAGGCATTGCGCAGCGCTGGAATCTCGGCGGACATGATTGCCTCGGGCTCGCCGCGCAAGCGGTTCGACAAGGCGTCCAAGGCCGGTGCGAATATTCTGGTTGGCGTCACCTGGCGCGACGGCAAGGCGGTCTGCAACACCCGCTCGTCGGGCTATTCGCAGGATGCCGTGCGGGTTTCGGCCCTGCTGGAATCGCTCGAAGCGTGAGCGTTTCCGACGCCCGTCTTGCCCAGATCGCTGCTCGCTTCTCCGAACTTGAAGCGCGGCTGGCTTCGGGCACGCTTGAAGGCAAGGACTTCGTTGCCGCCAGCCGCGACTTTGCCGAGTTGGAGCCGGTTGCGCGGATCGCCGCCGAAGTGGTCGCCATGCGCGGCGAACTCGCCAGCCTGGCCGAACTCGACGATCCCGAGATGCGGGAACTTGCGGAAGAGGAAAGCACCCGGCTGAAGACGGAACTGCGGATTGGCGTTCCGCCCTGCTGGAAATCCGCGCCGGGACGGGCGGAGACGAGGCGGCACTGTTCGCCGCCGACCTGCTGCGCATGTACGAACGCTATGCCGCCGAACAGGGCTGGCGGATCGAAGTTGTCAGCGCCAATGCCAGTGACATTGGCGGATTCAAGGAAGTCGTCGCCCAGATCAACGGCAACGGCGTGTTCGCCAAGCTGAAGTTCGAAAGCGGCGTCCACCGCGTCCAGCGCGTACCGGTTACCGAAAGCGGCGGACGCATCCACACCAGCGCCGCGACGGTCGCAGTCCTGCCCGAACCGGATGAAGTCGACGTCTCGATCGAGGACAAAGACCTCAAGATCGATGTCTATCGCGCCAGCGGGGCGGGCGGGCAGCACGTCAACACGACCGATTCGGCCGTGCGCATCACCCACTTGCCAACCGGTACGGTGGTGACCTGCCAGGACGGTCGCAGCCAGCACAAGAACAAGGAAAAGGCGATGCAGGTCTTGCGCGCCCGCCTGTTCGAAGCGCAGCGTGATGCCGCACAGGGCGAGGAAGCGGCGGCACGGAAGGCCATGGTCGGTTCGGGCGACCGTTCGGAACGCATCCGCACCTATAACTTTCCGCAAGGGCGCGTCACCGATCACCGGATCAACCTTACGCTGCATCGCTTGCCGGAAATCCTCGAAGGGCCGGGTCTGGCTGAACTGATCGACGCCCTGACAGCCGAGGACCAGGCCAAGCGCCTGGCCGCCTTGGGCGAGTGACTGCGGGCGAGGCGATCCGCGCTGCCGCCGAGCGGCTGGCCGCGATCAGCGACACCGCCCGGCTCGACGCGGAAGTGCTCATGGCCCATGCCTTTGGGGTCAGCCGCTCCGACCTGTTGCTGCGTCACATGCGCGATCCAGAGCCGGCTGGCTTTGCTGCCCTGGTTGAGCGACGGGCCGCATCGGAGCCGGTCGCCTATATCGTCGGCCACCAGGATTTTTTCGGCCTGACCCTGGCCGTTTCGCCCGCCGTCCTGATCCCGCGCGGGGATAGCGAAGTGCTGGTCGAAGCAGCCCTTGCGGCGCGTCCGGATGCGGTGCGCGTGCTTGATTGCGGGACCGGGTCGGGTGCCTTGCTCCTTGCCGTTTTGGCGAACATCCCCGGGGCCAAGGGGATTGGCATCGACCGTTCGCCCGAAACCCTGCCAATCGCAAAAAGCAATGCCGAAGCCACAGGAATGGGCGACCGAGCCGAAATGCGACTGGCGGACTGGGACCAGCCGGATTGGTCGGCTGGCCTAGGCCGGTTTGACCTGATCCTGGCCAATCCCCCCTATGTCGAGGAGGAGGCTCAACTCGATCCGTCGGTGCGCGCGTTCGAGCCTGCTGGGGCACTTTTCGCCGGGGCTGAGGGCCTTGATGCTTACCGCGTCCTGATCCCGCAGCTCTGCGACCTGCTCGCGTCAGGCGGCGTCGCGCTGATCGAGATTGGCCATACCCAGGCCGAGCCTGTCGCGGCGATCGCCGCTGTGGCCGGTTTCGAATCCAAGCTGCATCACGACCTTGGCGGGCGGCCCCGCGTGCTTGAATTGCAGATTCCCCTTGGCAAGCAGGGTGCGAGCGCCTAAGTCGGGGTCAGGCCAGCGCTGGACCGCCGTATGTCGTGTCCCGCAGGCCGCTTCCAACATTTGCGTTTCGGGCCACGGCCACGGCCTCCCGCTTGCAGATGTCGGGTCCCGGTTTGTCAGCAGGCACCCGGGTTTGCGTCATGCGGCCGTAAAGTCCGGCACAGCCAGACAGGCCGCGCATTAGGGAAACGTACCCCTTGAACAATACTCGTGGGAATAACCGTCGGCGGGGCCGCGGTAATCGCCAGAACAGTGGTGGTGGTCAGCAGCTCAACCGCATCGACAGCCGCGCCCGCGGCAATGCGCCGCAGCTGCTGGAGAAATACCGCAAGCTGGCCCAGGACGCCCATCTCAATGGCGATCGCGTCCAGGCCGAGTATTACCTGCAGTTCGCGGATCACTATTTCCGCGTGATCGCCGACCAGCGCCAGCGCCAGGAAGAGCAGCGCAACCGGCCCCATGGCGAGCGCTGGCAGGACGATGGCTCCGAAGGTGACGATGCCGGTGAATTTGCCAGTGCCGGTGACTTCCCGACTTTCGAACAGCCGAGCTTCAACCGCCCGCCGCGCGAAGAGCGTCCGCGCCGGGAAGAGCGCGAGGAACCGGCAGAGCGCAATGCAGAGGCCCAGCCGGAGGAAGGCGGTGACGCCAATCCTTACGAACCGGCCGAGAATCCTTTCGTGCGCGAAAACCGTCCGCGTACTGGCCTGCGTCCGCGCCGTGAGCGTGATGAGCGTCGTCCGCGCCGCGAAGCGCGTGATGCGGAAGGCGACGAGCCTGCCGGTCTCGATCCGGCCTCGCTGCCGCCCGCCATTTCGGCATCCAACGACAGCGAAGCCGAACCGAAGCCGCGCAAGCGCGTGACCCGCCGCAAGCCTTCTGCCGATGAATCCGGCGAAGCGCTCGAATCGGTGAACTGACGCGCGGCGTGATGCACGCGGCGCAGCGGCTTCTCGCCCACCCGCGCAAGCTGGCCATCGCGCTGGGCGCTTTGGCTGCGACCGGCTTTGAACCGCTGGGGCTCTGGCCGTTGGCGCTGGCCGCACTTGCATTGCAGATCGAACTGATTGCCCGGGCAGGGAAGGCGCGCGATGCTTTTCTGCTCGGCTGGCTGTTCGGTGCGGCCCACTTCATCACCGGCCTGAACTGGATCGTCACCGCCTTTGGCTACCAGGCGGCGATGCCCGGCTGGATGGGCTGGATCGCCGAGGCCGGGCTCTCCCTCTACCTCGCGGTTTGGCCGGGCCTAGCAATGATGGCGGCCTGGCGGATCGCGCGGGGCAAGCGCCATGGGCTCGCCCTGGCCATGGCCGGATGCTGGATCATCGGTGAATGGTTGCGCGGCTGGGTCTTCACTGGATTTCCGTGGAACCCGCTTGGCGCGATGACCCTGATTTCAGATCGCGACCCGCACCTTGCCTACCTCGCCAAAGGGTTGGGGACATACGCCCTGTCAGGCCTCGTCATGCTGCTCGCGGGGGCGTGGCTGCTGGCCGTTCATCGCGACCTTCGAGACTGGCGCGGCGCGGTTTTGCTGATTGCCCCGATTGCGCTGTTCCTGATCCCAACTGCCCCCACAGTGCAGCAACAAGGTACGCTGCCCTACACTCTCGTCCAGCCCGATGCGCGGCAGGATGACTTGCACGACCCCGCGCGGTTTGAACCAACATTCCAGCGCGCCATGGGCCTGAGTCAGGCGCGCATGCGCGGCCAGACCCGTGTGGTCCTGTGGCCCGAATCCGCGCTGCCGGATTATCTTCAACCGGGCTACCCTGCAGGCTGGTACGCCAGCTCGACCTATGGCGGCGATCCCTTGCTCGCGCGGGAGCGGATCGGCCGGCTGATCGGACCGGGCAGCCTGCTGATTACCGGCAATGACAGGCTGGAACTGGCGAATGGCCAGGTCGTGGGCGCCCGGGCTGGGATCACCGCGATCGATGGCGAGGGGCAGATTCGCGCCACCTACGACAAGGCGCACCTCGTTCCCTATGGCGAATATGTCCCGCTGAAATGGCTGCTGGTGCCGCTGGGCATCGACCGGCTGGTCCCGGGAGACATTGAGTTCTGGCCGGGACCAGGCCCACGCACCATTGATCTTGGGGCATGGGGCAAGATCGGCATGCAGCTGTGTTATGAGATCATCTTCCCGGGCAAAGTGACCCAGCCCGGTCACCGTCCCGACTTCATCTTCAATCCCTCCAACGACGGCTGGTATGGCGACTGGGGTCCGCCCCAGCATCTGGCCCAGGCGCGGCTGCGCGCGATTGAGGAAGGCCTGCCGGTCCTGCGCTCGACCACCACCGGCATCAGCGCGGTGGTCGATGCGAATGGCGTGATCCGGGAATCGATCCCGCTTCATCAAGCCGCGCGGCGTGACGGAATGGTTCCTCCGGCCAGCGAGCCGACGCTTTTCGCGGGACTGGGCAATGGGCTTTCGCTTGCCTGGGCGATACTTCTTCTTGGCCTAAGTGTTGTTGCGTGTCGCCGCCAAGGCAGGTAAAGAAGGTGACATAAAGTTTCCTTTATATCGGAATCCCCATGCGCACCGACTACCTCTTCACTTCCGAAAGCGTGTCCGAAGGCCACCCGGACAAGGTCTCCGACCAGATTTCGGACGCGATTGTTGACCTGTTCCTCGCCAAGGACCCGGAAGCGCGCGTCGCCTGCGAAACCCTGACCACGACCCAGCTGGTCGTCCTGGCCGGGGAAATCCGCTGCAAGGGCGTGTTCGAAAACGGCGAATGGGTTGCCGGCGCGAAGGAAGAGATCGAGCAGGTCGTGCGCCGCACGGTCCGCGAAATCGGCTATGAGCAGGACGGCTTCCACTGGGAAAAGCTCGAACTGATCAACCGCCTGCATGGCCAGTCGGCGCATATTGCGCAGGGCGTCGATGCTTCGGACAACAAGGACGAAGGCGCGGGCGACCAGGGCATCATGTTCGGCTATGCGACCGATGAAACGCCCGACCTGATGCCGGCGACGCTGTACTACAGCCACAAGATTCTGGAACGGATGGCGGCGGACCGCCATTCCGGCGCTGCGCCTTTCCTTGAGCCTGATGCCAAGAGCCAGGTAACGCTGCGGTATGAAGGCAGCCTGCCGGTTGCCGCGACCGCCGTGGTCGTTTCGACCCAGCACAAGCCCGGCTATTGCCTGACTGGCGAACAGGCCGATGCGGCCAAGTATGCGGAACTGGAATCCTACGTGAAGCGCGTAGTTTCCGAAGTGATCCCGCCTGTCCTGCTGCGCGAGACGACGTATTACATCAATCCGACCGGTGCCTTTGAAATCGGCGGACCGGATGGCGACGCTGGCCTCACCGGACGCAAGATCATCGTCGATACCTATGGCGGTGCGGCTCCGCACGGCGGCGGCGCGTTCAGCGGCAAGGACCCGACCAAGGTCGACCGCTCGGCCGCCTACATCACCCGCTATCTGGCCAAGAACGTTGTCGCGGCGGGCCTCGCCACGCGCTGCACGATCCAGATCGCCTATGCGATCGGCGTGTCCGAACCGCTCTCGCTCTATGTCGACACCCACGAAACCGGGAAGGTCGCCGAAGACAAGATCGAGCAGGCTCTGCTTGCGCTGCCCAAGCTTGGCGGGTTGACTCCGCGCGCTATCCGTACTCATCTGGGGCTCAACAAGCCGATCTATCGCAAAACTGCGGCCTATGGTCACTTCGGACGCAAGGCCGAAGGCAACTTGTTCCCGTGGGAGAGGCTCGATCTGGTTGACGACCTGAAGGCGGCACTGGGCTGAACTGAGCGGCGCGGTGCCCGCAATGGTCCACCGGACCGTCTATCTGCACGGCCTCCCGGGTTCTCCCGCTGAGCTTTTGCTTGGCGGGGAGCGAAGTCGCTGGCTTGATCCCACACGGGTGCTGGCTCCCAACCGGAGCGGATTGGATGGTACGCGGGCGGTTGTTATCTCCCGCCTTGCCAGCCAGATAGAGCGATGGGCAGAGGGTGCGCCGGTCAATCTTGTCGGCTTTTCCCTGGGCGGAGCGATCGCTCTCGATCTGGCACTCGTTCTGCAAGACCAGGTCCAACGGATCGATCTGGTTGCCCCTGCCGCGCCCTTGTCGCTTGGCAGCTTTCTGGATGCCATGGCGGGAGGCCCGCTGTTCCGTATGGCCAAAGACCACCCGCGCGGTTTCGCGGTGGCGGCTCTGCTTCAAGGCTGGGCGGCACGCTGGGCGCCGGGCCTGATGGTGAAGGCACTGTTGGCCGATGTCCGCGGCGAGGATAGGTCGCTTACCGCCAGTCCGACCTTCCGGAAAATGCTGCGAACGGTTTTGAAAGATACTTTCGAGCGCGGATCGGCTCCCTATCGGGATGAGGTGCGGCATTTTGTGATGGACTGCGGTGCCGGCCTTGAACAGGTCACCCAGCCAGTCTTCATCTGGCAAGGTGATCAGGACAATTGGGTGCCACTTGCAATGGCGGAAGCCTTGGCTTCAGCCCTGCCTGCAGGAGCTAGCCTGACCCTATTGCCGGGCCTGTCGCATTACTCGGCGCTCGCTTGGTTCCTGAACCAGTTCAGCCCTGACGGTAGTCGGCGGTAATCACTCCGGCAGCGGCTAGTTCCGCTTCGTGCGCTTCCTCGCGCCATTCCTCGGCCAGGGCTTCGGCTTCCCATTGCTGCATCGCCGGATGGGCGAGGACATGATCGACCCAGCGCTGTCCCTTGCCGACATCGAGCCCATAGGTGCGGATGCGGAACGCGACTGGCGCGTAGAATGCATCGACAGCGGAAAATTCGCTGCCCGCCAACCATGGTCCGCCAAAGCGGTCGAGACCCTGCTCGAATATTTCGCGCACCCGGTTCACGTTGCGCTTCAGTCCCTCGCTCATCGGCTTGGGCTGGACGCGGACGCCGACATTCATCGTGCAATCGTTGCGGAGGTGGCCGAAGCCGCCGTGCATTTCGGACACCGCACCCTGGGCGAAGATCCGCGCCTCCTCGTCAGGCGGCCAGATGCCCGCATGACGTTCCGCCAGATAAAGCGTGATCCCCAGCGAATCCGGAACGACCCGCGTTCCATCGATCAGCACCGGGACTTGCCCGGTCGGCGAAAACTTGCGGAAGTCCTCGTAATTGTCGGACTTGGCAAAGGCCTCGAACCGTTCCGCGAACGGAATGCCGAGCGCCTTCATCAACAGCCAGGGCCGCAGCGACCAGCTGGAATAATTCCGGTTCGCAGTGATCAGGGTATAGACCATCAATCCCCCAGCGCGGCGGTGAGGCCGGTGACGGCTTCGGCAAATTCTTCACGGAAGTCCTGCACGACCTGGCGGCACGACCGTTCGGCTTCGACCAGTCCGACGCCTTGTCCGACGAAATAGGACACCAGATCGCGGGCCTGTTCGTTGCCATTGACCACGGCCTTTTCGATATGGGCAAAGCTCGGTTCGGAGACCATGCCCATCAGCGGCATCGGCAAAGTGCCGGGACCTTGCGGATTGTCCCAGGCTTCGTGCCAGGCGGTCTTGAGCTGCCGTGCGGGCTTGCCGGTGCGGGCCTTGGACCGGACGGTATCGCGGCTGCGTGCTTCGATCATCTTCTGGCGGAAGGCAGGGCTGGTTTCGGCTTCAGGGGTGCAGAGCCAGACCGAGCCGCACCAGGCCCCCTGCGCGCCTGCCGCCATCATCGCGGCCATCTGCCTGCCGGTCATGATCCCGCCTGCGGCGAGAACCGGAATGTTGTGCCCGCCCGCCTTGAGCGCGCGAACCACTTCGGGGACCAAAACGAGGGTCGAAACCTCGCCGCAGTGCCCGCCAGCCTCGCCGCCCTGGGCGACGATTATGTCGACCCCTGCGGCGGCCTGGCGCAGCGCGTGTTCCTTGGCCCCGACCAGGGCCGCGACCGGAATGCCGCGCTTCTTGCCCTCGGCAATCATTTCCGGCGGCGCGATGCCCAGCGCATTGGCGATCAGCTTGATCGGGTGACGGAAGGCGACTTCCATCAGCTTCTGCCCATTCTCAGGCGTGATCCCGGCCCCTTCGCGAATACGGGTATGCTGGTCTTCGGGGATCTGGACGCCATATTGCGAGAGCAGGTCGGCGGTGAAGCGCCTGTGCTGGTCCGAGATCGCGGCTGCGCGTTCGGCATTGCTGGTGAAGCTGGTGACGCGGGCGTCGACCGTTTCGGGCACAAGCACGTCGACGCCATAAGGGGCGCCGTCGATATGGGCATCAATCCAGGCCAGTTCTTCCTCGAACTGTTCGGGGGTATAGGCCGCCGCGCCGAAGACGCCGAAACCGCCCGCCTTGCTCACCGCGACCACGACGTCGCGGCAGTGGCTGAAGGCAAAGAGGGGGAAATCGCAGCCGACCATGCGGCACAAGTCGTTGTTCATGGCTTCAGCTCCGCGGCAAGGTGATTGGACCGCCAAGCTCGATCGCCTTCACATAGGCCGGGCGTGCCTTGAGAGCGGCGAGATAGCGGGTGAGGTTGGGGCGCGCTGCGAGAAGGTCTAGCGTTTCCGCGTGTTCCAGCAGGTATTCCAGGTTGATGTCGGCGCCGGTGAAGACCTCCCCGCAGAGGAAGCTCTTCCCCTCCAGCTGGAGTTCGATCCAGTCGAGCTGCTTCTTGAGCTCGGCATCCATGAAGCCCAGCGCCGCTTCGGCCAGGCCAAGGCGCGGACCGAGCAGGCGCATCAGCATCGGCATGCCCAGCGTGCCTTCGGCAAAGTGGAGCCATTCGAGGTATTCGGCGCGGCCTCTGTCCGGCGGCAGCAGCTTTCCGCCGCCGGGGCGGTCGGCGATGTATTCGAGGATCGCCGAGCTTTCGACCATGACCCGGCCGTCCACCTCAACCGCCGGGGCCTTGCCCAGCGGGTGGACATCATAGAGCGAGGGCGGCGCGCGGAAATCGGCGCCGCGAGTGTGCTGGACCAGCTCGTAGGGCAGGCCCAGCTCTTCCATCAGCCAGATGATCCGTGTTGAGCGCGATATCTTCAAATGGTGCACACGGATCGTCATCTGGCCTCTCCCTAGGTCACATAATGGGCCGTCGTCCTGGCTTTGACCTCTTCAGC
>CAZNBX010000049.1:0-9790 GCA_964571305.1 uncultured Novosphingobium sp. | reverse complement strand
TACAAGTTCGGCGATGTAAAGGTCGAAATCCAGCTGCGTGACTTCGATGGGGAAAGGCTCGCAGCCCAATTGCCGATGAAGAAGGGCGACTGGTACAACGCCAAGCTGGTCGAAGACACCATCGAACGGCTGAACGAAACCCTCGGCACCTTCGGCTATGCCTTTGCCGATGTCCGGCCCGACTATGCCCGCAACAAGGACGAGCTCACCATGAGCCTGTCGTTCCAGATTGCCGAAGCGCCGCGCGTCTATGTCGAGAAGATCGACGTGAACGGCAATACGCTGACCCAGGACAAGGTGATCCGCCGCGAGTTCCGCCTTGCCGAAGGGGACGCGTTCAACTCGTTGCAGGTCAAGCGTTCGACCGCGCGCATCAATTCGCTCGGCTATTTCCAGGAAAAGTTCGAGGTTGATCAAAAGCCCGGCTCTGCTCCTGACCGGATCATCCTCGAAGCCAATGTCGAGGAGAAGCCGACTGGCCAGCTTCAGCTTTCCGCCGGTTACTCCAGCCTTGAAGGCCTGATTTTCCAGGGTGCGGTCGAGCAGCGCAATTTCCGCGGGCGTGGCCAGACGATTGGTCTCAACCTCGCCTATTCGAACTATTCGAAGCAGATCGACGTCAGCTTTACCGAGCCTTACCTGTTCGACCGCAATGTCAGCCTTGGCGTCAACGTTTATCGGCGCGACCTGAACAGCTTCAACTACTTCAACAACAACCGCAACACGATCTACAAGCAGGCCACCACCGGATTCCAGGTGCGCGCTGGCCTGCCGCTGACCGAATACGTCTCAGCCGTGGCGAGCTACACGCTGAACTACGACGACATCAGCGTCGATCCGACCCAGTATTTCACCAGCCGCCAGAACCCGCCGCTGCTGGAATGCGATCCGCTGGTCGCTGGCCGCTATCTGTGCGACGCGCTGGGCAAGCGGACCAGCTCACTTGTCGGTCTTTCGTTGATCTACGATTCGCTCGACAACCGCTATCGCCCGACTCGCGGCAAGACTTCTTCGGTTAGCGTGGACTTCGCGGGACTCGGTGGGTCGGTGAAGTATGTCCGCGCCCGGACCAATTCTGCGGCCTATTACCCGATCGGTAAGGGCTTTGTCTTCTCGCTTCGCGGTGAAGCCGGCGCAATCGCGCCGCTGAACAAGTCCGACGTCGTCGGGGTTGATGCCGTTCGCCTGACTGACCGTTTCTATCTTGGCGAACCGCAGCTTCGCGGCTTTGACATTCGCGGCGTTGGCCCGCGCATGATCCGTGAATTTTATGACAGCGATGGCAACTTGATCACAGACCGCAACCAGGTCGTCGATGACGCGCTGGGTGGCCGGTACTATTATCTGGGGCATGCCGAACTTGAACTTCCGCTCGGTTCCGGTGCGCGCGAGCTTGGTCTGCGTCCGTCGATCTTCATGGATATCGGCGCGGTCTGGGGATTGCGTACTCCGGTTGAGCAAACCAGCCCATATCCGGGCGGTATTTTCATGCCGTCACGTGATACCAACGGTAACGCGTTGTACACGCAGGTCGATGCGGCCTCTCTGGTCGCTGGAATTTGTACGGCGACAGCTTCGTCGACGGTTACGAGCCCGACCAATCCTAATCCGCCGTCGTGCCTGACCAGTGCAGCAAACACGCCGCTTGGCTCGACCATCCCGCCGTTCCGCGAGCGGTTTGTCGGCAATTCGCCCAAGCCGCGTATTTCGGTCGGTGTCGGGGTGAACTGGAATTCGCCGTTCGGTCCGTTCCGGATCGACTTTGCCCATGCCCTTACGAAGGTCGAAGGTGATGACACCAAGTCCTTCACGTTTAACGTAGGAACCCAATTCTAATGACCAAGATTTTCAAGGCCCTGTGTGGCACCGCTCTCGCGCTTTCGCTGGTTTCGCCTGCAATTGCAGCAAAGGCTGACAAGAACGCTCCCGCTCCCGCACCGGCTGCAGCTACTCCTAGCCCGGTCGTGCCTGGTATTGGCGTTGCCAATCTGAATGCGGCGGTTGCTGGTTCGAACGCTTTCCAGGTTGCTGGGCAGCAGCGCCAGACCACCTACAAGGCGACCTATGACGCGGCCCAGGCGCGCGCGACCCAGATCGAAACCGAACTGAAGGGCATGGTCGAAAAGTTCAACGCTGACAAGGCAGCCAAGAAGCCCGACGCTATCCTGCAGCAGAGCTATGTCGCGATCCAGCAGCGCCAGGAGCGCGGCAAGGAAGAAATCCGCCAGATCCTGATGCCGGTGATGCTCTCGGAAGCTTACGTTGAAGAGCAGATCACCGACAAGCTGGACCAGGCCGTCCAGTCGGCCATGGCCAAGCGCGGCGTTTCGCTGCTGCTTCAGCCGGAAACCGTGCTGGCCCGTGCCAATGGCTATGAAATGACCCCGGCGATCATCGCTGAGCTCAATGCCCTGATTCCGAATGCCAATATCGTTCCCCCGCAGGGTTGGGTGCCGCGCCAGGTGCGCGAGCAGCAGGCTGCGCAGCAGCAGCAGGCCCAGCCGGCCGCAGCCGCTCCGGCTGCCCGTCCGGCTGCTCCGCAGACCGACGGCCGCTAATCCGGTCACGGGGGCAGCGATGAGCGAAGAAGCCAGCGCCGGTTCGGCCTACGACATTCCGAAGATCCTGGCCGCCCTGCCGCATCGCTACCCGATGCTGCTGGTCGACCGGGTCGTCGAAGTGGGCGAGGAATCGATCACGGCGATCAAGGCGGTCAGCTTTAACGAAGCCTTCTTCCAGGGGCATTTCCCCGGGCGTCCAATCATGCCCGGGGTGCTCCAGATCGAGGCGCTGGCTCAGGCTGCAGGGGTTCTGGCGATCGAGAGCCTCGGCCTCGCCGGAACCGGCAAGCTGGTCTATTTCATGGCCATCGAAGAGGCGAAATTCCGCGCTCCGGTCGAACCCGGTGTCCTGCTCACCCTCGAAGCTGGCTTCGTCCAGAAGCGTTCGCGGGTCTGCAAGTTCTGGGGCAAGGCTTCGGTCGACGGCAAGGTGACCTGCGAAGTGCAGTTCACCGCGATGATCGCCGACGCACCCGGCGCTTGATTTTACGGCGCTGCGCCGTTAAGGCGCGCGCTTCCTGTTTCAGGCCGGTCGGAACCGGCCACTAACGAAAGAGAATTGCCATGAAGGCCGAAGGACATCCCGACTACCACATGATCAAGGTGCAGATGACGGACGGCACCGTGTTCGAAACCCGCTCCACCTGGGGCAAGGAAGGCGACACGCTGACGCTCGAAATCGATCCGACCTCGCACCCGGCCTGGACCGGCGGTACGCGCCAGGTCGACCAGGGTGGCCGCGTTGCACAGTTCAACAAGCGCTTCGGTGGTCTTACGCTCAAGAAGAACTGAGCGTTCGGCATTCAGCCAAAAGAGAAACGGGCGGTCCTGCGGGGCCGCCCTATTTCGTTCGGCTAAAGGGGCTTTATTCCCCGCCGGAGAGAAGGGCCGCGTCGTCCTGGTTGATCGGCCGGAGGAACTCGGCGCCCGCCGTGCCGCCGCGGACCCAGCGCAGAATGCCACCAACTTTCCATTCGTCGTTCAGCACGATCTCGACAAACAGGCCGGTGCGCAGCCAGGGTGCGTCGCATTGCAGGGCGCAACCGAAGGTCGAGGCGTTGCGGAGCCTCGCTTCACCGGAATCGCCATGGCTGGATCGGAGGATGACCCTCTCGGTCGATTCCATTCGCGCGCCGCTCCGCCGCTGCGGAACATTGGCCCGGCGCGGAACGCTTTCGAGTTTCAGCCTGGCGACCACGATCATTCCTTTTATCGGTTTCTTGGGTTCCGGAATACGTAGGCGTGGTTAAGATTCGCCTCACCAAATCGGCTGGTTTTGGGTGGTGTTGGTGGGGACCGCTCAGTTTTCCCTTCCATTCGCGCGGGTCTTGTGCAAAGGCGCGCGCCTGCGTTGCCCACCCCGTGGGGGTGGCGCGCTGTGGCGATCGTAGCTCAGTTGGTTAGAGCGCCGGTTTGTGGTACCGGAGGTCGTGGGTTCGAACCCCATCGATCGCCCCATTTTTCCTTTGCGCTGGATCAATGGCATCTGGGGAAGAGTAGCTACTTCGCCCTTGCCGCGAAGGTGCGCTCCTGCCAAAGCGTGGCGCAGATTCTTCCAAACGCTGGGTCCATGCACGGCTTCGCCAATCCTGCCCGTTTTCTGCGCCTTGCGCGCCTGTTGACCGGGCCTCTCCTATTCGCCGGAATAGTTGTTTCCCTTGCCGCAATGGCCTGGGGAATTCTCGGTGCGCCGGCCGAGCGCTTGCAGGGCGATTCGGTCCGCATTCTCTTTGTTCACGTTCCGGCTGCCTGGCTCGGCATGGGCGGGTGGAGCGCGATCGCGATCGCCAGCCTGACCGAACTGGTCTGGCGTCATCCCTTGGCTGGGATCGCGGCGCGGGCAGTGGCCCTGCCGGGTGCATTCTTCGCCTTGCTATGCCTGGTAACCGGCTCGCTGTGGGGGCGCCCCGCCTGGGGAACCTGGTGGGTCTGGGATGGGCGCCTGACCTCGATGCTGGTGCTGTTCTTCCTCTACTGCGCTTACATGGCGCTGGCTGACGCCGCCAACCGGGATGGCGAAAGCGGATCGCGGCTGCCGGCGATCTTTGGCCTGGTCGGTGCGGTCAACATCCCGATCATCCATTATTCCGTACTGTGGTGGAACAGCCTGCACCAGCCGCCCTCGATCAGCGTGGGCAAGAGCGAGATGGCAGCGCCGTTCCTCTATGGCCTGCTGGCGGCGACGATCGGCTTCTCGCTGATCTTTGGCGCGGTCGTCTTGATGCGGATGCGCGCCATTCTGGCCGATGCCCAGGCCGAGGCGCGCCTGCGTCGCCGCGCGATGGAGGCTGCCGATGTATGAGGGACTGAACCACTGGACCTTCGTTGCCGCGTCCTATGCGCTGACCATCGCCGGGACCGGCTTGCTGGTTGTCTCCAGCCTGATTGCAATGCGCCGTGCCGAAGCGCGGCGGGAAAAGGCGCGTGAAAGATGAGCGGTACGGTCAAGGCAAAGCACCAGCGGCTCGTCCTGGTCCTGATTGCCCTTGCGGCCTTGATCGGGGCAGGGCTGCTCGCGGCCTGGGCGCTGCGTAGCCAGGCTTCGTTTTTCTATCTGCCGGCCGAGATGGCCGCCAATCCGCCCGAGGAACACCGCGCGGTCCGGCTAGGCGGCATGGTGGAGCCCGGTTCGCTCAAGATCGATCCAGACGGCGTGACCATCCATTTCGTCGTCGGTGACGGAAAGGCGCGGATTCCGGTGCTGTTCAAGGGCATCGTCCCTGACCTGTTCAAGGAAGGCTCCGGCGTTGTCGCGGAAGGCAAGCGGGGCGTGGATGGCACTTTCGTTGCCGACAACTTGCTGGCCAAGCACGACGAGAAATACGTGCCGCGCGAGATGAAAGACATGACCGCCGCCCAGGCGCGGCAGACGGTGGAAGAAACCAAGTGATTGCCAATATCGGCCTTGCCGCACTCTGGTTCGCTGCGGCGCTGGCGCTGCTCCAGTTCCTCGCCGGAAGCATGGCAGTCCGCAGCCCGGGACATGCCTTGCAGGGTATCGTCCGTCCGGTGGCCGTGGTGCAGGGACTGCTGGTCACGGTGTCGTTCCTGGTCCTGATTTACCTTTTCTGCGTGACCGACTTGTCGGTCGCGCTGGTCGCCAAGAACTCCCACTCGGCCAAGCCGTGGCTCTACAAGTTCGCCGGAACCTGGGGGAACCACGAAGGTTCGATGCTGCTGTGGGTCATGGTGATGGGCCTGGCCGGGGCTTTCCTCGCGCTGATCGAGCGCCGCCTGCCAGAACGGACGATGCTGGCCACCCTGCTGGCCCAGGCTTTCGTCAGCCTTGGTTTCTATGCCTTCCTGCTGTTTGCTTCGAACCCCTTTGCTCGCAACAATCCGCTTCCGGACCAGGGGATGGGGCTCAACCCCTTGCTCCAGGACCCGGGCCTCGCGTTCCATCCGCAGACGCTCTACTTCGGCTATGTCGGGCTTTCGATTGCCTTCAGCTTTGCCGTCGGCGCGCTGCTGACGCGTGAAGTCGGCCCGACCTTCGCCAAGGCGATGCGCCCATGGGTGCTGGGGGCGTGGATCTTCCTCACGATCGGGATCACGGCGGGTTCGTACTGGGCCTATTATGAATTGGGCTGGGGCGGCTGGTGGTTCTGGGATCCGGTCGAGAATGCGTCGCTCATGCCCTGGTTGGCGGCGACGGCACTGCTGCATTCCGTCTCGGTCCTGGCTTCGCGCAATGCCTTAAGAACCTGGACCATCATGCTGGGTGTGGTGGCTTTTTCGATGTCGATGGTGGGGACCTTCTTGGTCCGTTCGGGCATCCTGACGTCCGTCCACGCATTTGCGGTCGACCCCACGCGCGGCGCCTTTATCCTCGCGCTGCTGGCGATCTATATCGGCGGGGCACTGAACCTGTTTGCGCTGCGCGCTTCGACCATCAGCGAGGGTGAGCAGTTCACCGTGACCAGCCGCGAAGGCGCGCTGGTGATGAACAACGTCCTGCTTTCGGCCACGCTCGGGGTGATCCTAATCGGTACGCTCTATCCGCTCGTTGCCGAATCGCTTGGCGCCAAGGTCTCGGTTGGTCCGCCGTACTTCAACCCGATGTCGGCGGTCTTCATCATCCCGATGCTGGTGGTCATGGCCATCGGCCCGCTACTGCGCTGGCGGCGGGACAGCTTTGGCCGGATCGGCAAGATGCTGCTGCTTCCGGCTGTCGTCACTGCCGCGGCGCTCGTCATGGCGGTCGGGGCGGGGCTCAAGCTGCTGCCGCTGCTCGGCCTTGCGCTGGGACTGGGCCTGCTGATCGCCAGCGTCCTGCCCCTGCGCGGACGCAAGCTGCGCACGGTCAAGCTGCCGCTATGGGGCATGGTCATTGCCCACCTCGGCGTGGCGGTGTCGCTGCTCGGCATGGCGTCCGAGGCGGCCTTTACCAAGGAGCGTCTGGTTGCGGTGCGTCTGGGCGAGACGGTGCAGGTTGGTCCGTGGAACGTGAAGCTGGACCGGGTCAGTCCGGTTGCTGGTCCGAACTGGACCGCAATCGAGGCGAACATGCAGGCGCGCTATCAGGACGGAAAGCCGGTTGAGCTTCATCCCCAGGCCCGCTCGTTTTGGTCTCCGCCTCAGGAAACCAACGAATCCGCGCTGGTCACCCGCTGGAATGGTCAGCTTTATGCGGTGCTGGGTGAAGAGGCGGAAGACGGCCGCTGGCAGTTGCGGCTGTGGTGGAAGCCGTTTGTTACCCTGATCTGGCTGGGCGGACTGATGATTGCGCTGGGCGGCCTGCTGGCCTTGCTGGGCCGGGTGGCGAGCGACCTGCGCCGGATCGTCGCCAAGGACAAGATCGCCTACCGCCGGATGAGGCAGGGCCGATGAGCGAGCAAACCACTCCGCCGAAAACGTCCAGCTTGCTGCTGTGGCTGCCGGTGCTGGTCTTTGCCGGGTTCATCGCCGTGGTTGCCTACAACCTGCGCAATCCGGCCGAGCGCGAGGTGCGTTCAGCCCTGATCGGCAAGCCGCTTCCCGAGTTTTCCCTTCAAGCTGCGCAGCCCGGACAGCCGGGATTGTCCCGTGCCGACTTGGCCGATGGGAAAGTCCGGCTGCTCAACATCTTCGCCAGCTGGTGCGTCCCCTGCGCCGTCGAAGCGCCGCAATTGGCGGAATTGCGCCGCCAGGGTGTCGAGGTGGTGGGTGTCGCCATCCGTGACCGCCCCAATGAGCTTGCGGCATTTCTGGCCCGCAACGGCAATCCGTTCAGCCGGATCGGGGCGGACAATCTCAGCTCGATCCAGTTCGCGCTGGGTTCGTCGGGCGTGCCGGAAAGCTTCGTCATCGATGGCAAGGGCGTGATCCGTTACCAGCACATCGGTGAAATCCGCCCGGAACAAGTTCCGATGATCCTGGAAAAGGTGCGGGAGGCGGGCGAATGAAGGCCCTGCTCCTCGCCCTGATGGCGCTGTTGATTGCGCAGCCGGTCCTGGCCGACGGCACCCTGCCGCCAGCACCCTATGCCTATCGCCAGCTGGAAGATCCCCGCAAGGAAGCGGAGGCCAAGGCGCTGATGGAAACCCTGCGCTGCTTGCAGTGCCAAGGGCAGTCGATCGCCGATTCCGATGCGCCGATCGCGGGCGACATGCGCCACCAGGTCCGCGAAAGGATCAATGCCGGGGAAGATCCCGAGGCGATCCGCGCCTGGCTGATCGAGCGCTATGGTGACTATGTCAGCTATGCACCTCAGGTTACGAGCAAGACCTGGCCGCTCTATGCCGCGCCGCTAGTCTTTCTGGCGCTGGCGCTGCTGATTGCACGGCGCCGTTTTGTGAAGAGGACAGGGGAATGACCTGGGTCTGGATCATCGCTCTGGCGCTGGCTTCGTTCGCGGTGCTTGCGCTTGTCCTCAAGGCTCCGCGCAAGGGGTGGGAAGCGATCGGCGCTGCCTTCGCGCTTGGGATGGCCGGTTTTGCCAGCCAGGCAAGCGTGGCTTTGCCCGGAGCGCCCAAGGAGGCGCAGGAACGGGTCGACAAGTCCGGCGCGGCGATGATCGAGGCACGGCGCGAACTCGCCAGCGAGAACGCCACGCCCAACCAGCCGAACCGCTGGATGGTGATCGCCGATGCCCTGTCGCGTAACGGCCAGTTCGGCGACGCGGCGGGCGTGGTCCTCGGCGCGGTCGAGAAAGACCCGAAGAATGCCGATGCCTGGCTGTCGCTGGCCAACAACCTGGTTGCCCATGCCGATGGCAACCTGACCCCGGCCGCGCAATATGCCTATCGCCGTGCGGCGCTGGCCAATCCCGAGCATCCGGGGCCCGCATTCTTCATGGGGCTAGCCCTCGCAGGCAGCGGGAAGTTGCGCGAAGGGCGGGCTTTGTGGGCCGAGCTTCTCGCCCGGACTCCTGCGGATGCGCCTTATCGCGCCGATCTTGAGGAACGTTTGAAGCGGCTGGACGCTTTCATCGCCATGCAGGACAAGCAGCAATAGCGCTTTTGCTGGATCACGTTCCGAGCTAGGCGCGCTGCGTCGCGCCGACTCAAGGGGGTTTTGGGTTCGATGAGTGATCAGGTGCAGGATGAGGTCCCGGAAACGGGTCACGCGAGTGAAGGCCACGGTCATCACCAGGGTAAGCTGATTGCTTTGGCAGTCGGCGCCATTGGCGTTGTCTTTGGCGACATCGGGACCAGCCCGCTCTACGCATTCCGTGAAACCTTCGCCTCGCATCACGGCGCGCCGGGGATTCAGGTCGATCCAGTGCACATCTATGGCGTGCTGAGCCTGGTGTTCTGGTCGATGATGATGGTGGTGACGTTCAAATACGTCCTGACCATCATGAAGGCGGACAACAAGGGCGAGGGCGGTAGTCTCGCCTTGCTCGCCCTGATCAATCGCAAGTCCGAGAATGCCAAGTGGACCGGGCCTTTCGTCCTGCTTGGGGTGTTTGCCACGGCGCTGTTCTATGGCGATTCGATGATTACGCCGGCGATGTCGGTGCTTTCGGCGACTGAGGGCCTGCAATATGTCGCCCCGGGCCTGAAGCACATGATCGTGCCGATTGCCGTCGGCATCCTGGTGGCGCTCTTTGCGATCCAGTCACGCGGGACGGAAAAGGTCGGCAAGCTGTTCGGCCCGATCATGATCGCCTATTTCCTGACGCTCGCCGCGCTTGGCATCATGCACCTCTCGGCCATGCCCAGCATCATCCTGGAAACGATCAATCCGCTCAATGCGCTCAACTTCTTCATGACCGACGGCTTCCGCGCCTTCGTCGCCATGGGCAG
>CAZNBX010000048.1:0-10052 GCA_964571305.1 uncultured Novosphingobium sp. | reverse complement strand
CCGACCGCAATTTCTACGACCGCTATTTCTTCAACGGCTACGCGCCCGATGGCTCGGGCTTCTTTGCCGTTGCGCTGGGGATCTATCCGCACCTCAATATCGCCGACGCCCATTTCTCGACCATCCGCGACGGGGTGCAGTACAACCTGCATGCCAGCAAGGAACTGGGGATGGAACGGCTTGACCTGCAGGTCGGTCCAATTCGCGTCGAGATCGTCGAGCCCCTGCAAAAGCTGCGGATCGTCGTCGATGGCGAAGGGCTGAAGGCCGACCTGACCTTTACCGGCCGTGCATTTCCGATCGAGGAGCCGCGCTTCATCCACCGGATCGGTCCGCGGACCTTCATGGATTACACCCGCTTGACCCAGAACGGGCATTATACCGGATGGATTGAGGTGGACGGCGAGCGCCAGGAATGTGCCCCTGGCACTGCTGGCACGCGTGACCGCTCATGGGGCGTGCGCCCCGTTGGCGCGCGTGATGATCAGCCGCATGGTACCGGGGTGGTGCCCGGTTTCTTCTGGCAATGGACCCCGATCAACTTCGGCGATCGTTCGGTATTCTTCCACGTTAATGCCGATGCCAAGGGTAACAAGTGGAACACCCGCGCGGTCATTGCGCCTGACGGTGCCGATGCCGCCGCCTTGCTGGATACGGACGGCGAAATGGAGTCGCCCCTCGCCAAGGGCACACGCTGGCCGGAGAAGGGCACGCTGGTGATCGATGGTCCCGACGGACCCGAGACGCTGACTTTCGAACCGCTCGGGCGCTTTCAGATGCGCGGGATCGGCTATACCTCGCCCAAGTGGGGACATGGTCTTTGGCACGGCCCGCTCGCCGTCGAGCGCGAGGATTTCGGGCTGGCACAATGCGATCCTGGCTCGATGGACAATTACCACGTCCAGCTGCCGTGCCGGATCGTCAGCGACAAACACGGCGAGGGCATTGGGGTGTTCGAACAATTGATCATCGGCCCTTACAAACCCTACGGACTGAAGGAGTTCATGGACCTTGGCTGATCAAAATAAAACGACACTGTGGGCCAAGGCGGCGACAATCGCCCTTGGTTTGATGGCAGGGCTTATCAGCGGTTGGTGGGCAATCACTGGCGGCATGGGCGGGCAGAACTATTCCGGCTGGTACGGAAGTTCGGTTACTGGTTCGCGCGATGCAGACCCGTGGCTGCGCGCCCGGGTGGCGGTGGCGGGCTTGCTTGCGCTCAACAAGAGCCAGGCGATCTACTTCACCCGCAAGACCGACGATGCGGGAGATCCCTTGCGCGAGGAGTGCCGCTACCGCGTAACCGGCGGAGCCATGCCGGGGCAGTGGTGGTCGGTCACCGTTTATGCGTCGGATAACTATCTGCCGCTCAACGACGATGATGCGCTGTCCTTCGACGCCACCGAGGTAAAGCCCGATGCGGCCGGACAATGGACTGCGGTGCTGGCACCGGTCCGTCCCGCCGATGGCGAGGCCTGGGCATCGACCCGCAAGGCTGGCAAGTTCGACATAACGCTGCGGATTTACCAACCCAACGCGCAGGCCCAGGGGAACTATGCGTCCATCCCCATGCCCCGCGTCACCAAGCTCGATTGTGGAGGCAAGGCATGAACCGCGCCGTCAAACTTACCCTGCTGTTCGCCGCTGCCGCGGTTGTCGGCCACGTCGGGCTGGTCATGGCGACCCCGCACCTGCTGATGAACGTGGCGATGAAGCGGATTTCCCAGGACGGAAAACTGGTGAACCAGTTCTACTTTGGTCCGCGCACCACCCAGAATTCGCGCGGCGTCGTGCGTTCTTCGCCGGACCTGGCCTATTCCAGCTGCGCCTTCGACCTGTCGGGTGGGCCCTTGTTGGTTGAAGCCGCTCCAAGTCCTAATCAGGGCTATGTCTCGATCTCGGTCTTTGCCGCAAACACCGATAACATCGCGGTATTCGATAGCGCCCAATCGCCGCAGGGCATCCGCTTTGTGCTGGCGCGCGAGGGGCAAGCCGTACCGCAGGGCGAACGGGTGGTCATCTCGCCTTCGGACAAGGGGATCGTGCTGGACCGCCGCCTGGCGCCATCAGCAGAGCTTTTCGCAGCGGCTGATCAGGCCCGCCGCGCTGATAAGTGCGGGCGCCTGGCCAGCTAATCAGGCTGCGGCGCTGAGCCGTGCCAATTGCTCCTCGGTCAGTTCAAGGCTGGCCGAGGCGCAAAGTTCGCGCACCTGCTCAACCGTCGTGGCGCTGGCAATCGGCGCGCCGATCCCAGGCTGAACCCGGAGCCACGCCAGCGCGACCTGAGCGTGGCTGGCGCCGGTTTCTCGCACGACGTCGTCCATCGCCCCGAGCATCGGCTTGCCGCTTTCCAGCAGCTTGCCCATCCGCTGCCCGCGCACCGACTTGCCGAGGTCGGCCTCAGTCCGGTACTTCCCGGTAAGGAAGCCCGAGGCGAGGCCGAAGAACGGCAGCATCGGAATGCCGCGCTTGACGCAGAGCTGTTGCAGGTCCGGGCCATAGGCGTCGCGGGCGATCAGGTTGTATTCGTTCTGCAGCACGCTGAACGGTGTGGCGCCTTGCTGATCAGCTGCATCCAACGCCGCAGTCAGACGCGCGGCAGTGAAGTTTGAAGCCCCTAGGCTGCGCACCTTGCCCGAACGAACCGCGCCGTCAAAGGCGCTGACGATGTCGCCGATTGCCAGTTCCTCATAGTCGCGGTGGGCATAGTAGAGGTCGACATAGTCGGTCTGCAGGCGCTCCAGCGAGGCATCGAGCGAGGCCAGTACGCGGGCAGGCTCATAGAGTTCGCTACCGCCGAGCATCCCGGTCTTGGTATGCAGCTTCATGTCGCCGCGCTTGCCGCTGGCGGCGAACCATTTGCCCAGCACGGTCTCGCTTTCGCCGCCCTTGTGACCCGGAACCCAGGCTGAGTAGACATCGGCCGTGTCGATCATCCGCCCGCCGGCGGCGTGGAACGCGTCGAGGACGGCAAAGCTGGCGTCTTCGTCGGCGGTAAAGCCAAACACGTTGCCGCCCAGGACGAGCGGAATTCCGGCGATTGCGGGATGATCGGTCATGAGGTCCTCCGTATGGATCAGTCGCCCTTGAACACCGGCTTGCGCTTTTCGAGGAAGGCGTTGACCGCCTCGGCATTGTCCTTGGTCGCGTGAGCGACGGCCTGCATCGCGGCGGACATTTCCAGCACCTGGCCGATGCTCATCGACTGGGCGTCCCAGATCAGACGCTTGGCCATGCGCACGGCGAACGAGGGGTTGCAGGCGATGCGCGCCGCCATCTTACGCGCGGCGTCCATCAGTTCCGCATCGGGAACGACCTGGTTGACCAGGCCAATCTTCAGCGCTTCTGCAGCGTCGATGGTTTCGCCGGTCAGGGTCAGTTCGGCAGCCTTTGAAAAGCCGATGATCCGCTGGATCAACCAGGCCCCGCCATCGCCCGGAATGATGCCGAGCTTGACGAAGCTCTCGGCAAATTTGGCGCTTTCGCCGGCCACGCGCAGGTCGCACATGCAAGCGAGGTCAAGACCGGCGCCAATCGCTGGGCCGTTGACTGCGGCGATGACCGGGACTTCGAGTGCGGCGAAGGCCAGCGGCAGGCGCTGGATGCCGCTCTTGTAGTTGCGCCGGGTACGCGCGGGGAGGCTGGCGTTGAGGCCGCCCGAGTCCGGCTGCATCATCTTGAGGTTGCCGCCGGCCGAGAATGCCGCGCCTGCACCGGTCAGGATCGCGACCCGCACCTTGGGATCGTCTTCCATCTTGGTGAGTGTGTCGAGCAGGGCTTCGATCAGGTCGAGGTCCGAAATCGGATTGCGCAGTTCCGGGCGGTTCAGCGTGATCGTGGCAATGCCGTCGGCATCCAGCGAGTAAAGGACCGGGCTATCCATGGGTGTGCTCTCTCCAGTGCAGCTATTTGCCACGGCTTTGGCACGCCCGCAGCGAGGCGACAACCATCAAGTCAGCCGAGCAGCCGCTCGATAAACCAAAAGCTGGAGGTGATGCCGATTGCGTAGGTCGCGGTGAGCGTCGCCGGGGCAAGGGCCTTTGGCGCATAACGCCGGAGCAGGGCGAGGACAGACAGGACCGTGCCGATGATCACCAACTGCCCTCCTTCGACCCCGATGTTGAAGGTGAGGAGGGCCGTGGGAACGTCGCTTTCGGGCAGTCCGATCTCACGCAGCGCTCCGGCAAAACCGAAACCGTGGATCAGGCCGAAGAGGAACGCGACGATCCATGGCGCGCGCTCGGCCAGGTTGGGATGTTCGGGATCGCGTTTGACGATCTCAACCGCCAGGAACACGATCGACAGGGCAATCAGTGCCTCGACCGGGGCCTGGGCTAAGCCGACCAGTCCCAGGGTCGAGCCAATCAGGGTGATCGAGTGAGCGAGGGTGAAGGCCGTCGCTGCCTTGACGACCATCATCGGGCGCCCAATCAAAAGGACCAGCGCGACGACAAACAGCAGGTGATCATACCCTTCGAGGATGTGGATCACGCCCAGCACGAAATAGCTGCGCGCGACTTCCCAAGCGTCGGGCACCGTCGCGACTGTGACCAGCGCCTGATCCCGGGTGAGCCGCGCTGCCTGGACCGGGCGACCCAAGGGCGCGACCCTCAACAGGGCGTCGGTAAAGGTCGCGTCCATTCCCGACAGGCCGACTTGCGCACCGGCAAGTTCGCGGCTGCAGGTAAGGCGGCTCTCCGCAATCAGAACCAGCCCTTCGACCCGCGCTTGCGGCTCCGCCTGGGTGCAGAAAGCCGGGAAGGCGGGTTTGCTCCTGGTCGCAAGCCCGCCGATCACGGGCGCCTTCCACACCAGCTTCCATTCCTTCTGGTTCAACTGGGTGAACTCAAGGTAACCAGGGCGAAGCTCGTCCGCCTGCGCGGGCAGGGCAGAAAGCGAAACGATCATCGCCAGCAGGATCGCCCAGAGCTTGTTCACTTGGGCTGCTCGATCACCACGTCATAGCCCTTGAGAATGCGGGCATAGGCCTCTTCCCGGGCGCGGGCATTGGCGGTCGCGCGCCAGTCGTTCTCGACCCGCTGGCGGACCTTGTCGAGCGATGGCGGCTGCGGCGCCTTGCGCGCGGAAACCCGGACCAGATGCAGGCCGAGCCCGGATGCGAGCGGGCCAGTCCAACCACCCGGTGCAACATTGCGCAGGGCAATGGCGAATTCGTCGCCGAACTGGGCGGAGATGTCATCGCCGGAAACGTCCTGGAACGAACCGGGCAGGGGCAGGGGAAGGCCGGTGACTGCTTCTCCGCGGCGCAGCCGGGCGAGCGCTGCCTCAGCCTGCTGGCGGTTTCCGGGGGTATCGGCGCCTAGGTAGACCTGCTCGAAACTGGTGCGGGGGTCTTCCGTATAGCGCGCTGGGTCCTTGTCGATCAGCGCTTGGAGTTCGGCATCGCTGGGCGAGCGGCTTTCCGCTTCGGCGACCGCCATGGCTTCCATCTTGCGGCGCAGGCGGCGGACAATAACCTCGTCGTCCTTGTCGAGGCCGAGGTTGAGCGCCTCGCGATAATAGACCTGATCCTGGACCCAGTCGCGGATCAGGCCGTCTGTTTCATCCTTGGTCGGCAGGCGCCGGAAGCTGTCCTGGAACCGGTTGACCAGCGCCGCGACGACGCGTTCGTCGACCACGATTCGACGCTCGCCAAGGTCTGGCGCACGGCCGGAAAGCAGCATGAAGACGAACGCTCCGGCGATCAGGAAATGCACCAGCGGCTCGCGCAGGAGCCGCCGGGCGGTATCTTTGATGGTCATGTCAGGATGGGCTGTACCAGATTGCCGAGGTATAGGCGCGTTCCTGATGCTTCAGAGGAATTTCAGGGGGCAGCTTCAGGCCATACTTGAGCCGGTCGTAGGCAACCCAGGTCGGCGTCGGGATCTGCAGAACGCGGACATAGTAGAACGCCCGCAGCTTGGGATCGAACTCAGGGTCGCTCCACACAGTTGCGAGGCTCGGCGCGCCGATGCTGTTGGTGTAGGTCGCGGCCATGGTGTTGACCGTATCGCCTACTGCAGGGACCTTGCCGTTGACACGTTTGCGCTTGGCCATGTCCGACCAGACCACGTCGAAGACCTTTTCTTGAGCCCGGCCTGCCTTGTCGACCCAGCCCTTGATGACTTGGACGCGGTCCAGATTGCCGTCGAGCGGATCCTTCAGGGCAGAGATGATGAAGCTGGGCGTGCGCTTGCCGGCGCCCTTCAGTTCACCGCCCATCGGCACGCCGCGCGAATAGCCGGCCTTGACCCAGTTCCCGCTAAGGTCCTTCGCATTGAAATCCCAGCCGCCGAAAACGCGGACGGTCATGCGCGGCCCGGTGGTGCCATAGACTTCGCGGCGCATCATCGCGTCCCAGATCGCCTCGCGGGTGTTCGACGTTGCCCAGACGGCGGCATAGCCGCTGGCCAGTGTCTGCCAGTTCATGCGCCCGACCTGGCTCAGCGGAACACCGGGAGCAAAAGTGTCGGTCGCGCGGCCAGGGTTTGGCTCAACCCCAGAGTGCTTCCCGAAGTAGTTGTTATCGTCCGCAGTCGACAATGATGTGTGGCTGTCAGTCGAACCGATAACACCGAACTTGTAGGGGTTCACCCCGGTCTGCTGTTCAAGCAATAGGCCGCGCTTCAACGCCTCGCGGACATAGGATCCGGCATAGTCGCCCGGCTTTGTCGGCTGGTTGTTGAGCAGGTTGTTCTTGTCCCAGCCCAAGGTGCCGTAGCCGGCATATTCGTCGTTGGGCGAAAGGAACGGATGGCTTTCGCTATCGCCCTTGATCTGGGTGATTTCGGCTACCGGCTCGCGGTGCGCGCGACGGCGAGCGTATTCAGCCGTAATCGGCCCGCCGTTGGGATCGGTCAGCATCCACATCAGGCCATTGGACAGGTTGCCATTGTGCGGGATTGCAAGAGCCTTGCCGCCGGTCTTCTTTTCATAGCTGTCCATGTAGTCCCACAGCTTGTCCGGCCAGAGCTCGCTGGACGGATCAAGCGGATCAACCTGCGAAACGCGGTCGATCCCGTCGCGGAAAATCACGTTGCGATGCAGGTTGTTGCCGCCCTGCATCAAGGTATATTCGAAACCGAAGAAGGCAGTGAACTTGCCTGGCTCGTTATAGCTTTCGACCGCTTTCAGGCTTTCGTTCCAGATCTTGTGGGTCCGCTCTTCGCCGTCCTTCGGATTTGTGAATGCGGCCGGTAGCTCGTTACGGCCCCGTGCGGCGAGAATTTCGGTCACGGCTTTCAGTGACTGCCGAGGGCCTTCGTGCATCATGTCGCGCCAACGACGCATCATTGGGTCGCGGATCAGAAAGCCGGGCGCGTTATAAAGTGCCTTGGTCGAGCCCAAACCTTCCGCGTGGTCGGCGATCACAAGAAAGTCGAGCGGGCGGGCCAGCTTCGCCTTGACCCCAGTGGTCGATTCCACTTCCTCGCCCCGGGCAAAGCGCAGGGCGTCCTCGGGATCGAGCCTGTTACCAAGGCCGAAGGCATCGACCGAGTTGGCGGTGTGTAGGTGCGTGTCACCCCAGAAGACTTGCTCTGGATAGGCGGTGTTCTTCACTTCCGCCTTGTGGCCACCAGTGACCTTCGACAGCTGGTCGCAGCCGGGCAGGAGGGCGGAAGTGGCCAGCAGCATGGCTGCGGTACAAATTGCCTTGCGCATTGCGAATTACCTTCTAGCGGCGATCAGGCCGGGTTGAACCAGATGGGCGAGGTGTAACCGCGCTCCTGCTGCTTGAGCGGGATGCTCGGCGGCAGCTTCAGCTTGAAACGGACCATGTCGTAATTCACCCAGGTCGGGGTCGGAATTTCCAGCACGCGGACATAATAGAATGCGCGTTGGCGAGGATTGAATTCAGGATCCGACCAGACCGTGGCGAGGCTGGGCGCGCCAATCGTGTTCTTGTAGGTTGCCGTTGCGGTGTCGACCGTGTCACCCACTGCCGGAACCTTGCCGTTTACCGGCTTGCGCTGGCCCATGTTGGACCAGACCACGTCGAACACCTTTTCCTGAGCCTGGCCCTTCGCATCGACCCAGCCTTTGACCACTTGGACGCGGTCGAGATTCGCACCCTGCGGATCCTTCAAGGCCGAGATGACGAAGCTTGGGACTCCGTTTCCGGCCTTCAGTGTGCCGCCCATCGGCACGCCGCGGGTGTAGCCAGCCTTGACCCAGTCGCCCTTGAGGTCACCAAGCTTGAAATCCCAACCGCCGAAGACGCGCAGAACCATGCGCGGGCCAGTGGTCGCATAGACTTCCTTGCGCATCATCGCGTCGAAAAGCGCTGCGCGGGTGTTCGAGGTTGCCCAGACGGCCGCATAACCGCTGGCCAGGTAGTTCCAGCCAAGCCGTTCATCCTTGCGTCCCAATCCTTGTGTATGGGTGGAGCGGCCGGCTGAGGGCTCATTGCCGGGGTGCTTGCCGAAGAAGTTGTCGTCGTCAGCGGTAGACAAAGACGTGTGCGAGTCAGTCGAACCGACGAACCCATACTTGTACGGGTTCACCCCGGTGCGCTGCTGGATCAGCAGACCGCGCTTGAGTGCTTCGCGTACATAGGAGCCGGGCTGCATGTCCGGCGTGGTCCGCTCCGAGAAATCGAGGTTGCCCAACTCCCATCCGGCGTCGCCATAGCCGGCGAACTCGTCGTTGGGGGACATGAAGGGGTGGCTCTCGCTGTCGCCCTTGATCTGGGTGATTTCTACCAGCGGTTCACGCGACGCGCGGCGACGGGCATATTCTGCGCTCATCGGTCCGCCTGACGGATCGGTCAGCATGAACATCATGCCGTTCGACAGGTTCGAATTGTGCGGAATGGTCAGTGCCTTGCCGCCCGTCTTCTTTTCATAGGTGTCGAGGTAGTCCCACAGTCCGTCTGGCTTGGTCGTGTCGAACGAAGCCAGCGGAGGGAACTGGGCGACGCGGTTGCCGCCATCGCGGTAGATCACGTTGCGGTGCAGATTGTTGCCGCCCTTCATCAGGGTATATTCAAACCCCAGGAAAGCGGTGAATTTGCGCGGTTCGTTGTAACGCTCGACTGCGGCGATGTGTGCAAGCCAGTTGTTCTTCAGGCGCTCTGCCGCACCTTCGGGATTGACCAGTTCGGGGGGCAGGGTGCCCTTGGACTTCGCATCGATGATCTCGCCCACCGCCTTGATCGACTGCGCGGGGCTCTCGTGCATCATGTCATACCAGCGCAGCATCATCGGGTGCGTGATGAAGCTGCGCGGCGCGTTGTAGAGATCCTTGATCGAGGCAAAGCCGTCGGAGTGGTCCGCAATTACGAGGAAGTCGAGCGGGCGGGCCAGCTTGGCCTTGATCCCGGTCGACGAGGTTACTTCCTCGCCGCGGGCGAAACGGAGCGCCGCTTCGGGATCGAGGCGGTTGCCAAAGCCGAATGCGTCCGGAGAGTTTGCCGTATGGAGGTGGGTGTCGCCCCAATAAACCCGCTCAGGATACGCAGTATCCTTTACTTCAGGCTGTGTCCCCAGCAAGCGACTCGCTCCGTCGCATCCGGCAAGCAGCGCGCATGAACTGACCAACGCTGCGGTCAGCGCCAACTTTTTGGCCATTGGTATCCCTTCCCATCCCTTATTTTCGACGTAACTTGCCAAGATGTAAGTAGAGGTCAAGTGCGCAAGGCGGGGCTTGCACCCCTTAATCGATCGGTTAAAGGCGTGGCTATGACCGAGAGCGAGGATATCATCGAGATCCGCCGTGCCGTTCAGGCCCTGTGCGCGGAGTTCCCTGGCGAGTATTGGCGCGAGAAGGACAGGGAGCGCGCCTACCCTGGCGAGTTTGTAGACGCGCTGACCCAGGCAGGCTTTCTCGCTGCTTTAATTCCCGAAGCTTACGGTGGTTCGGGCCTCAGCCTCGACGCTGCGGCGGTGATCATGGAGGAAATCCAGGCGGCCGGCTGCAACGGCGCCAGCGCCCATGCCCAGATGTACATCATGAACACCCTGCTCAAGTACGGCAGCGATGAGCAGAAGGCGAAGTACCTTCCGGGCATCGCCAATGGATCGCTGCGTTTGCAGGCGTTCGGCGTTTCCGAG
>CAZNBX010000047.1:8670-10075 GCA_964571305.1 uncultured Novosphingobium sp. | reverse complement strand
GCCTGGTACCTGGTTGGTGAGCCTGGAGTTCGAGGCGATCGATGCCCGCGGTTTGCCGGTGCCCGCGCACGCTCGCCTCGGCCTGCCGGGCGGACGTGTCGTGTGGGTGTATCGGATCGGTCCGGCGCGCCGACGCTGCATCTGACCGGCGGCGCCGCCACCCGTCTGGCAACGTTGACGCCTGCCGGGCACGAAGCCGTGGTGCATCTTACATTAACGGACGATCACCCATGGGCGCAGGCCTTTGTCATCGTTGAGGCTCGTAAACTGTGACTGACGCTACTGCAGACGCTTCCACTGCCCCCGCCCCTTCGTCCGAAAGCCCAGCACCAAAGTCCGGCAACGACCGGGTCGACTGGTTCGGCGAAGCCCGTGGCCTCGTGACGATGCTGCTGGCGGTCCTGGCGTTCCATAGCTTCATCGCCAAACCGTTCTACATCCCGTCGATCTCGATGATGCCGAACCTGCTGGTCGGCGACCGCCTGATCGTTTCGAAATTCCCCTATGGCTGGAACTGGGCCTCGGCCAGCTTTCATGTCCTGCCGCGCGGCACCTGGCGCTTCCTGCCGGGAACGCCGCAATATGGCGACATCGTGATCGTGGTCCCGCGCAACCGCAACGATGACCTGATCAAGCGCGTCGTCGCCCTGCCCGGGGACCGGATCGCCGTGGTCAACGGCCAGATCGTCATCAACGGCAAGGCCGTGCCACAACAGGTCGAACCACCCTTGCAAATTCCCGGCGACCCGCAGCTCGCCTGCGACGATCGCGGCGCGCCATATCATTGCTATGTCGACTTCGCCGCATTCCGCACCCGGCTGCCCTCGGGCCGCGAGGTGTTCGAAATCCCGACCCTGCGCGAAACGCTGCCCAACGGCGCAACTTACCTGGTGTTCAAGGACCGTAGCGACCCGACCGTGGACAATTACCCCGAGATCACTGTGCCGGCCGGGCACGTGTTCCTGATGGGCGACAACCGCAACCATTCCGCCGATAGCCGGGTCCCGATCCTGCTCGAAGGACTGGGCGGCCCCGTGCCGCTGTCCGACGTCGGCGGTCGCGCCGAATTCGTCACTTTCTCGCTCGACGGCAGCCAGAAGTGGAATCCCCTAAGCTGGTTCAATGCCTTGCGTTCGGATCGTTCCTGGACCAGCTTGCGCCCGGTTCACCTGTCCAAGGAAAACTGATGGCGAAGACCCCTGCCAAGCCCGTGCGTCCGGCCAAGCCGAAGCCCGAGCCCATTCGTAGCGTCGGGCCGACCGACATTTCCGATGCGCTGATCCGCACGGAGGCCAAGCGCGCTGCGGTGTGGCTGGGCATGGCGGCGCTGTTTGCCTTGGTGATCTTCCTCGCCCAGCCGCTGCTGGTCATTTTCGGCGGCATGGTCTTTGCCGCGATGATCGAC
>CAZNBX010000047.1:0-8660 GCA_964571305.1 uncultured Novosphingobium sp. | reverse complement strand
TTCCTGACCTGGACCGCGATGTTCGCGGGCAGCCAGATCACCGCCCAGGCAGCGCAGCTGTCGGGCACGGTCGAGGCCCAAGCCTTGCGCCTGCTCGGCTGGCTGGAATCGCACGGGATGGGATTCAAGACCACCTCGTTCGAGAACCTGTTCGAAAAGGTCGTCGGCGGCGTCGGCCAGATCACCAGCGCGGTCGGCGGGGTGATCGGCGGCTTCACCACCGCATTCCTGATTGCAGTGATGGCGATCTACTTCGCGGCCGAACCGCATCTCTACCGCCGCGGCTTTGGCTGGCTCCTGCCCGTCAGCGAGCGGGAGAACTTTGAAACCACGGCGATGATCATGGGCCGCACCCTGCGCCGCCTGCTCGCCGGGCGTCTGCTTGGCATGGTGGTCGAAGGGGTGGCAACCTGGCTCTTGCTGGCGGTTTATGGCGTGCCGATGGCTGGCCTCTTGGGCCTGCTGACCGGTCTGCTTGCCTTCCTGCCGAATATCGGCGCGCCTATATCCGGTGCCCTGATGGTGCTGGTCGGATTCTCGGGCGGAGTAGACATGGGGATCTACTGCATCATCGTCTATGTCGTGGTGCAGGTCGTCGACGGCAACATCATCGTGCCGATGGTCGCCAAGAAGACCGCCGACCTCGCCCCGGCCCTGGTGCTCGGCGCGCAGTTGATCATGGGCGCGCTGTTCGGCCTGCTTGGCCTGATCCTGGCCGACCCGCTGGTGGCGATGATCAAAGTCGCGCTGGAGCGCCAATCTGCCCGAAACGAAAGCGCCTGAACCGTGGCCCGCAAGTTCCTCTATTTCATCGCCTTCTGCATCGTCGTGTTCATCGGCGGACGCCTGGCGCTCGCCTTCTATCCCGAGCAACTGACCCGGTGGAGCTTTACTCCGAGCGGCAAGTTCGAGCCGCAGCCCGAACTGGCGGCCAACGCCTATGGCAATCCCGACCTGTGGTTTGCCCGGCCGGGCATGGCAGGAACCAGTCCCGCAGCCTGGCTGCCTGAAGGCGCGAAGCCTGCTGAAACCGTCGATGCCGCGGTCTTTTTCGTCCATCCCACCAGCTACCTGAAGAAGGCGCACTGGAACGGCCCGCTTGACGATCCCGACGCGCGCCGCATCGGTGCGGTCATGGTCCGCGCCAATGCCAGCGTGTTTGGCGGGGCGAGCGAAGTCTGGGCGCCGCGCTATCGCCAGGCAACCTTCGGCGCCTTCGTTACCGACGCGCCCGAAGCACGGCAGGCCCACGACCTGGCCTATCGCGACGTGGCACTCGCCTTTGACGCCTTCCTTGCCGCACAACCGGCTGATCGCCCGATCGTGCTTGCCGGGCATAGCCAGGGCTCCTTCATCCTCAAGCGGCTGCTGGCCGAAAAGATCGCCGGAAAGCCGCTCGCCAAGCGGATTGCGGCGGCCTACATCGTCGGCTGGCTGGTCGACACCCAGCGTGACCTGCCCGCGATGGGCCTGCCCGCTTGCGCCAGCGCCGAGCAGTCCGGCTGCGTGGTGAGCTATCTTTCCTTCACCGACAATGCCGATACCGCGATGATGCGCGATGCCTATGAGCGCTTTGCCGGCAAGGCGGATGCAAATGCGCAGGCCAGCTACCTCTGCTCCAATCCGCTGACCGGCGGCATCGGCAGCAGCGTCCTTGCATCGCGCAATCCCGGCGGGGTCGTGCCCGATGCCAAGTTCGAGCAGGCCCGGCTTACTCCCGCGCTGGCGGGAGCCGCCTGCGCCGCCGACGGGACACTGCGGATAGGTCCGGGACCCGACATGGGGCCCTTCGTTCTGCCGGGCGGAAATTATCACGTCTATGACTATGCGCTCTATTGGCAGGCGCTGCGGCAGGACTTTGCAAGGCGGGTGGCGGCATGGCGGACGGCGCGCTGATCACTGCCTCCGCGCTGGATTACCGCGACGCCCTGCCCCAGGGCGGCGCGCTGCTGGGGCTTGACCTGGGCACCCAGACCATCGGCACCGCTTTCTGCGACGCAGGCTGGCGCTTTGCTTCTCCGGGCAAGACGCTGAAACGCGGCAAGTTTGGCGCCGACCGCGAGGCACTGGCCGCGCTGGTCCGCGAACGCTCGATCAAGGGCGTGGTCATCGGCCTGCCGCTCAACATGGACGGCAGCGAGGGACCCCGCAGTCAATCGAGCCGCGCCTATGCCCGCAACCTTGCCGCTGCCCTGGACCTGCCCGTCCTGCTGTGGGACGAACGCTGGTCGACCACCAGCGCCGAGCGCGACCTGATAGGCCAGGATATGAGCCGGGCCAAGCGCGCCGAACGGATCGATTCCGCCGCCGCCGCAGTAATCCTGCAAGCTGCCATCGACGCGCTCGCCGGAGGCTTCGCCT
Organism: uncultured Novosphingobium sp.; assembly: GCA_964571305.1. GTDB lineage: Bacteria > Pseudomonadota > Alphaproteobacteria > Sphingomonadales > Sphingomonadaceae > Novosphingobium. The sequence continues at coordinate 6,299 of CAZNBX010000047.1, read as the reverse complement.
AGGCGGCAATCTCCGCCCGCCGCGCGCGGGCCTCCATTGTCACCAGCCGGCTGCCGGATCGTTCAGCCTCGCGCCACAGTGCATCCCGCCGTGCCAGATCGGCCTCCTCCGCCGCCAATGCGTCCCAGCAGGCCAGGCGCAGACTGTCGCTGGGGTGGCAGCGCGCGAAACGGTGGGCAAGATCCCGCGCCTCGTCGCTACCCAGCCCCACCGCGACCTTAAGCAAGGCCTCGGTCGGGCCCGGCGAGAGGATTGCCGCGATGGTCCCCTGCTCCAGGTCGAAGCGATACTGATCGAGCCAGCCCTGCGCCCCGCTGGTGTGCATGATGTTGAGCGAGACCGAAAGCGAGTCCGCCGGAAGCTGGGCATGGACATCAAGATGGGCGCGGTAGAGCATCAGCTTTCCCGGTTCGAGGCGCGACCGCTCGACAAAGCGCAGCGAGGGCACCGGTTCCCCGCGATAGCCCGCCACTTCGGCATAGTCGTACTCGTAATAGTCGCTCCAGTATCCCGGCCCGAAATAGCCTAGGGTCAGGAAGTTGAAGTTATGGTCGTGCGGCAGGCCCAGCACGAACGAGCTGCCGCCGCTGGCGCGGACCATGTAGTCCTGCTCCGATGGCCAGATATTGGCGCGGATGAAGAATTGCCCGCGCGGCGGCGCGAGCATCACCACTTGCGGGCCGTAACTATTGTCTAGGACGTCGTCGCGGTGGCGCCGCGCGAGTTCGTCGATCAGGACATCGCCCAGGAAGTCCGGGTCATTGCCCAGCCGCCGCAGCCACCCGGCGGCATGAAGCAGGCTTTCCTCGTCGCCCGGATCGAACCCACTTGCGGCAAGCGCGTCGACGCATTCGGCCAGTGAGGCGGTGCGATCGTCGTTCAGGTCAATCACGCGGGGCATGGAACAAGCTCCTGCAATTCAGGGTGCATGGCGATCAGCGTGGCGCGCAAGGCCGTGGCCGGCTGGCGCAAGGGATCGTCGGCGCGGTTGGCAATCGTCGCCAGCGTGCGAAAGCCGGTCGCCGTATCCAGCGCGAGGCATTCGCGCAGGACCTGCCAGCGCAGCCCATCCGATCCCCGTTCCTCGGCCATGGCGGCCAGCATCGGGGCCGCATCGCGGCGTTTCATCCGGCCGAGCAGCGCGGCGGTCAGCTCCAGCCGGCTGTCGCGCGGGGTGCCCGCCGCCTGGTGGACTAAGTGGCCGTCGACAAGCCGGTATTGCCGCACCGGTAGCAAGGTGTCGGTCCGCCGTTGCAAGCGCAGTTGCACGAAACTGGTCGGCACGGAACGGACCAGCAAGGCCTCGTCCCGGCCATTGCGGTAGCGCACGTCGCCCTTCCGCAGGTGGATGGTGATGCGTTCGAGATCGGCACTGTCGGGTCCGACCTGCGCAATGCGGACTTGGGTCGCCTCAGCTGACCCGGCGAGCACGCGCTCCCAAGTTTCGGCTGGCAGGAAGCTGGCGGTCTCTGCTTCCGGTTGCCGGGACAGACCAATCCCGCTGATGCAGTGCAAGGTCAGCGCGCTGGTCGCGCAGCGCGCCACAACGATTGCGGTCGCAACATCGCTGGTCGAATGGCGCAGCGGCGACTGGGCCAGCGGCTCTTTGGCAATCTGGTGCAGCAGCGGGATGATCAGGTCACCCAGGAACCGTTTTACCCGCGTGCAGTCCGGATCGAACAGCGCGCGCAGCAGTGGCAGGTCTTCCAGCGCAGCGCCGCGATGAAAGCGCGCCAGTTCAGCCTCCACCTCGGCGCCATCCCCATCCCTGCGCCACGCCTGCAAGGCCGCAGCGGCAGCACGCTGGGCTTGACGCTGCGGAGCATCGTCGCTCCGCAGCACCTGCAGTTCCGGGCGGATCAGCATCCGCTACTCTCCCTCAGAGGCCTTCAAGGACTTCGTAGAGGAAGGCCATGATGATGACGATCGTGTCGTCCGACGACATGGCCTGGAGCGGGTGGGCAAGGCTGCCGAACACGCCGGTCAGCTTGTCGAGATCGGGTAGAGTGGAAATATCGATGGTCGGCAGGTTCATGGTTTTTCCCTTCAAACCGTAAGGGCACCGCGCCCTTCGGACCTGCCTTATCGGGACCATCGCGGGACGATTTTGAAATTAAAAGATTGTAATGGCGCCCTCAGGCAAGCAGAGAAACCGCCATGGACAAGCCGAAAAACCTGCACGATCTGCCGCCGGACTTCGTCTTCGACCCGGCCCGTGCATCCAAGCTGACGACCCGCCATGGCCACGGCGGCTGGCTGGGGATCGCCTACCGCGCCCACGGCCCGGACTGGGTCGAACTCGCCCTGCCGTGGCGCGACGAACTGGTCGGCGTGCCCGAAACCGGCGTGCTGGCCTCCGGGCCGATCATCAGCCTGATGGACAATGCCACGTCGATGTCGGTCTGGACCCTGTGCAAGCGCTTCGTCCCGCATGCCACGCTCGACCTTCGCGTCGATTACATGCGCGCCGCCGTTCCCGGAAAGACGGTGATCGGGCGCGGCGAATGCTACAAGCTGACCCGCACGATCAGCTTCATCCGCGGCATCGCCCACGATGGCGATCCCGACGATCCCGTGGCCCATGTCACCGGGACCTTCATGGCAACCCACGGAACCTACCTGTGATCGGAAACGGCCTGCCCCCCTATGCCGATGCGCTGGGCATCGACATCGACCATGACGAGGACGGCAACCCCGTCCTGTTCTTCGACTATTCCGAGCGCGTCGCCGGACGCCCCGGTTTTCTCCATGGCGGCGCAATGAGCGGGCTGATGGAAATGGCCGCCGTCGCCGCGCTGCGCGCCGAACTCGACCGCCGGGGCGAGAAGGTGAAGCTCAAGCCGGTCAACGTCGCGGTGGAATTCATGCGCGGCGGGACCGAGCAGCGGACCTTTGCCATGGGCCAGGTCACCCGCGCCGGGCGCCGCGTCGCGCTGGTCAATGCGGAATGCTGGCAGGACGACCGGACCAAACCGATTGCGCTAGCCCAGATGAAGATCCTGCTCAGCCCCGCCGAATAACGACGGTAAGCCCTTCGCCAGCGGAAACTTCAGCGCCGCGCGCCAATTCGACGCGGGCAGCATCGGCGCGAGCGCGCGACAGTATTTCGGGGCTTACTCCGCCTTCAAAAGCAACCACATCTGCGGCGCCGAGCCATCGCGCCTGACGCAAGGTCAGGTCGTCGGGATCGTCGCTAAGCACGGTGAATTCAACGAGTCCCTCGCCACCCGCCTCAGCGCCTACCAGCCAGTCCGCCAGCCGCCCGGCACTTTCCGCACGCAGGGGATCGAGCGCCCCGCCCTCGGCCAGGGCCACGTCCAACGCGCGGCGGCGGTCAGCACCTTGGGGGAAACGCTGACGCATGGCGGCACGCGCCGCCTGCAAGCCTTCGGCCAGTGAACCGAGCGAGGCAGGCAACAGTGCCTCCAGCCGCAAGCGCAGCGCCTTGGCCAGTCCGGCGGAAGCCCCGCCCGTGCCGACCGCAATCAGCACCGGGCCGCGCTCGAGTATGCTCGGCACGGTAAAGTCGCACAGTTCCGGGCGGTCGGTGACGTTGAGCAGCAGTCCCCGCGCCTTGAGCCGCGCGGCCGCTTCTTCGGGCTCGTCCAGCGCAACGAAGGCAAGACGCGCAGAGGCATCGTCCTCGCCGACGATTGAGGCTCCAGCCCGCTCTAGCAAGCGCCGCTTGGCCTCTCCCGCTTCGCCCTCGCCCAGCAGGATCACCGGGCTCCCGTTCAGGCGGTGGAGAAGCGGCAGCGAGTGCATAGGGGTCAGTCCAGGAAGTCCGGAACCCGCTCTGCCGCGGTGATCGCTTCGGGCAGGATGCGGTCGGCGACCACGGCCCACTTGTCGCCATCGACCATGACTTCGGCAACGAAGCCGCGGCTGTTGTAGGAACTGGCCATGGTTGCGCCATAGGCCCCGGCGGTGCGGAACACCGCGAGGTCGCCGGTCTGGATCGCGTCGATCTGGCGGTCCATCGCAAAGGTATCGCCGGTTTCGCAGATCGGACCGACGATATGGGCGGTCATCTTCTCGCCGGTCGGCTTCACCGCGTCGAAATCGTGCCACGCGCCATACATGGCGGGACGGGCCAGATCGTTCATCGCCGCATCGACGATTACGAAGGGCACCTGGTTGGAGCTGCGCTTGACGCGGACCACCTTGGTCAGCAGCACCCCGGCATTGCCGCAGATCACGCGGCCCGGCTCGAACATCAGGGTAACGTCCCAGTCCTTGGTGACGCGCGCGACCATTTCGGCATAGGCCTGCGGGGTCGGGAACACTTCGCCCGACTTGTACGGCACGCCCAGCCCGCCGCCGAGGTCGACGTGGGTGACCGTTTGGCCATTGGCGCGCAGTTCGGCGACGATTGCGCCGACCTTGCCGAAGGCTTCCTCGAACGGTTCCAGCTGGCTGAGCTGGCTGCCGATGTGGACCGCGACACCGCGCATATCCATGCCCGGCAGCGCGGCGAGACGGGAGTAGATTTCGCAGGCGCGGTCGATCGGCACACCGAACTTGTTCTCGGCCTTGCCGGTCGAGATCTTGGCGTGGGTCCGCGCATCGACGTCGGGATTGACGCGCAATGCACAGCGCGCGGTCAGGCCGCGTTCCGCCGCCAGGGCGGCAAGCTCGACGCCCTCTTCCTCGCTTTCAAGGTTGAACTGGCCGATCCCGGCTTCAAGTCCGGCGATCATTTCATGATGCTGCTTCCCGACGCCGGAAAAGACGATGTCCTCGGCCGGCATGCCGGCGGCCAGCGCGCGGGCCATTTCCCCGCCCGAGACCACGTCCGCTCCCAGCCCTTCGCGCTTCATCACGCGCAGCACCGCAAGGTTGGGATTGGCCTTGATCGCAAAGGCGATGTGGACGCGCGGCAGGATCGACAGCGCCTCGCGGAACACGCGGGCGTGGCGCTCGAGAGTGGCGCGCGAATAGACGTAAACCGGGGTGCCGACGGCTTCGGCAATGGCGGTCAGCGGCAGGTCTTCGACATGAAGGATGCCGTCGCGATATTCAAAATGGTCCATGGAATTTACTCTTCGTCGGAAGGGGGCAGGTCGAACGGGTCTTGCAAACGTTTCTCGGAACGTTTTCGCAGTTCGACACTGCGCTCCGGCGCGGCCTGGGCAGTTGGTTTGAGCAGGGTATCAGCGCTTTGCCGGCCTTCGCGGCCATAGGGCGCGACCGGCAACTGCTTGCCCGCCGCCGGCTTGAGCGGCGCCGAAGCACCGCATCCGGCAAGCGTCAGGATCAGGGCGGTCGCGGCAAGGCGGCGCATCACGCGTTACTCCAGACCCAGCGCAGCGCGCGCTTCGGTCACCCGCGCCCTTACCTGATCCGGCGCGGTTCCGCCATAGCTGGCCCGCGCCGCGACCGAGGCCTCGACCGACAGCGCGGCAAACACCCGCTGGTCGATCCGCGGGTCGATCTCCTGCAGCTGGGCCAGGCTCAGCTGGTCAAGCGCCACCCCGCAGCTTTCCGCCAGCTTAACCGCCGCGCCGGTGATGTGGTGCGCTCCGCGGAACGGAATGTTCGCCTGGCGCACCAGCCAGTCGGCCAGATCCGTGGCAGTGGCATAGCCCAGTTCGGCGGCCGCGCGCATCCGCTCGGTCCGGAACTTTGCACCCTCGACCATGCCGGTCATCGCGGCAAGGCACAGGGTCAGCAGGCTGGCGGCTTCGAAGACCGGCGGCTTGTCGTCCTGCGGCATGATCGAGCTGCCGGTGGAAAGCGCATCGGGCAGGCTGGCAAAGCCGAACGGCTGGCTGGCCCAGATGATGAACGCTTCCGCCAGGCGCGAGAGGTGCAGCGCGGTCTGCGCCGCCGCCATCAGGTAATCGAGCGCGAAGTCGCGGTCCGATACCGAGTCCAGGCTGTTGCGGGTCGGCTCGGCAAAGCCCAGCGCCTCGGCCGTGCGGTGACGATCGATGGGAAAGCCGGTCCCGGCCAGCGCCGCAGCGCCGAGCGGCGACTGGTTCAGCCGCGCCCGCGCATCGGCAAAGCGCGACCGGTCGCGCGCGACCATCTCGTAATAGGCCATCAGGTGATGGCCCAGCGTCACCGGCTGCGCGGTCTGCACATGGGTGAAGCCTGGCATGATCGAGACGGCGTGTTCGCCCGCGCGCGAAACCAGCGCGACTTGCAAGGCCTTGAGGCCAGCGTCCGCCGCGTCCATCGCATCGCGGACCCACAGGCGGAAATCGGTCGCCACCTGGTCGTTACGGCTGCGCGCGGTGTGCAGGCGTCCAGCCGCCGGACCGATCAATTCGGCCAAACGGCTTTCGGTGGTCATG
>CAZNBX010000046.1:0-10088 GCA_964571305.1 uncultured Novosphingobium sp. | reverse complement strand
TCACAAGATCGTGATCATGACCGCCGCCGACGCCGACGGCGCGCATATCCGCACCCTGCTGCTCACCTTCTTCCATCGCCAGATGCCGGAGATCGTCAAGGCCGGGCACCTCTTCATCGCCCAGCCGCCGCTCTACAAGGTCGCCAAGGGGCGCAGCGAAGTCTACCTGAAGGACAATGCCGCGCTTGACCGTTACTTGGTCGAAGCGGGCCTCGCTGGCCGGGTTCTGGAAACCGCCGCCGGTGCACGCAGCGGCCAGGACCTTGAAGCGCTGGTCGAACATGCGATGCGGATGCGCTCGCTGATGGGCTTCGTCCCGCGCCGCTATGATCCCGCTGTGATCGAGGCGATGGCGCTGGCCGGAGCGTTTGAAGCGGATCTTAGCCACGCGGACCTGCTGGCCGCACTGCAGGTCGCTGCGCAGCGTGTCGCCCAGGGCGATTCCGAAGCGCGCTGGAGCGTGATGATCGAGGAAGATGGCGGAATCCGATTCGACCGCGTCTGGCGCGGGGTAACCGATGTGCGCCGCATCGACGCGGCCTTCCTGTCCAGTGCCGAAGCCCGCAAGCTCGCTCGCGTCGCCGCGGAACAGGCCGACGCCTATGCCGGTGCAGCACGGCTGGTTCGCGCTTCTGCCGCTGTTGAAGAACCGGTTGAAGTCGAAGCGGGGGATGAGGCCGAGGCCGCTCCCACCCGCGTCGATCTGGATGGGGCGATCGGCGGACCGATTGCCTTGCTCGACGCCGTGCTCGCCGCCGGGCGCAAGGGCCTGTCGATCCAGCGCTACAAGGGGCTGGGTGAAATGAACGCGGAACAGTTGTGGGAGACCACGCTCGATCCGGACGTCCGTTCGCTGCTCCAGGTCAAGGTCGAGGACGCCGACGTGACCGACGAGATCTTCACCCGCCTGATGGGCGACGTGGTCGAACCGCGCCGCGACTTCATCCAGGAAAATGCGCTGAACGTCGCCAATCTCGACGTTTGATCGCTCAGGGTTGGTCCGGCATCTCGCCGGGCCACCCTTCTGGATCAGGCCGTGGCGGTTTCAGGGAAGAACCGCGCCACCACTTCGCGCGCCAATCGCGCCGGGCGAAGCGTTTCGGCATCGATGCAGCACCAGCTCGATTTCACTTCGGCCAGCACTTCCTCCCCGCGGCGGATTACGGTTTCGTAAAACGCCCGCGCGCCCTGGACCTTTTCCAGCAGCACCGTGGCGATTACCTCGTCACCAAGGAAGGTCGGGCGGCGATAAGTAATCTCGTGCTTGAGCGCGACCCATAGGTGCGCGGCGATCGCATCGGGCGGGGCTAGGCTGCGCCAATGGTCAATCACCGCGTCCTGTACCCATTTCAGGTAAGAGGCGTTGTTGACGTGACCCATGAAATCGATGTCCGCCGGGTCGACGGGAATCGGGAAGAGGTGCGGTAAGGGCTTGCTCACACTGGTGTAAGTGGGGTCTTTGCCGTGGAAAGACCAGAGGTGCGCGCCGGATTGTCGTTTTTTTACGCCGCCCTGAGACCGCTGAGAGCCTTGGCGCCCCGGTCTACCGCGGAAAGACCATCGAACACGGCGTCAACGATCCGCGCCAGCTTATCCGTGGTGAGCCGGTGCATCACAGGGACCATCGCGCCGATGTTCATATAGACGCTGACCATCTGGTTGATCAGGCTCAGTGCTTCATCGACCGACAGGCCTTCGAAATGCCCTTCGGCCATGGCCTCGCCGATGATCTCTGACAGATAGTGATCGCCCAGGTCGACATAGGAGCGGATGATGTCGAAATTCTCGCGCCCGATCTCGATATAGGTGGCAAAGGCAACCGGATCGGCCTCCCATTCCGCCTTCATCAGCGCAAAGCGCCGGGCGAAGAATTCATACATCTTGCGGCGCGGGGGCAGGTCGCTTGCCACGACCTCTTCCATGATCTCGATCTTGGGCTGGAACCATTGCCCTGCCACCGCCTCGATCAGGGCTTCCTTGCTCTCGAAGTAGCGATAGAGGCTGGCGGGGGACATTCCGGCGCGCGCAGCGATTTCGGCGATGGTCATCGCGCTGCTGCCGCGTTCTTCGATCAGGGAGATTGCCAGCTCGATCAGGCGTTGGCGACCAGCGTCGAGATCGGTTTGCGGCCGGGCCATGTCTCACTCCCAAGTCTGTTTCCTCGAATATAAACGGAGGGTGGAAATTTTCAAGAAACCGTATTGTGATAATAATACGCTGCTCTTGCAGCGCGCGGCGCATCGGCTAGGGAATTGGCCATGATCCAGACGACCCTTCGCCGTTCACGATTCGCGCGCTTTGCCGCACTCTCGCTGCTTCCTCTGCTGGCTGCCTGCGCTGGGGGCGGGCAGGTCAAATCAGCCGGCAGTGCAAGTGGAACTGTCACGGTCGGCGTGCTCGCGCTCAACGATTTCCATGGAGCGCTGGAACCGCCGCGGCTGTCGCTGACGGTGTCCGACGGCAAGGGCGGGACGGTTGCGCTACCAGCGGGCGGCGCGGCCTTTCTGGCCAGCGCGGTCGATGCGACGCGGGCCAAATACGCGCAGAGCCTGACGGTTTCCGCCGGCGACCTGATCAGTGCCTCGCAGCTCGCTTCGTCGATCTACCTCGACGAGCCGGCGATTGGCGTTGCCAACCGGATCGGGCTCGAATTCAACGCGGTCGGCAATCATGAATTCGACCGCGGCCGTGAAGAACTTTTGCGCATGCAAAACGGCGGTTGCGCCCAGAACACCCCGCGCCAGCCTTGTGCGGTTGAGCAGTTCAAGGGTGCGCAGTTCCGCTTCCTCGCCGCCAGCACGGTCACCGAAACCGGCAAGACGCTGTTCCCGCCGTATATGATCCGCACCTTTGGCAGCGGCGCACGGCAGGTCCAGGTCGGGGTGATCGGCCTGACGCTGAAGGAAACGCCCAGCCTCGTCTCGCCCGGCGGGATCAAGGGCCTGCGGTTCGAGGACGAGGCGGATTCGATCAACGCCATCGTCCCCGTGCTCAAGCGCCAGGGGGTCGATGCGATTGTTGTCCTGATCCACCAGGGTGGACAGCAAGGCGAGGGCGGCCTGCCGGATACCTGCAAGGACCTCACTGGGGATATCCGCCCGATCCTAGACCGGCTCGATCCGCAGGTTGACGTGGTCGTTTCGGGCCACACCCACCGCTCCTATGTCTGCGACTATGGCCAGCTCAATCCGGCCAAGCCGTTCCTCCTGACCAGCGCTGAAAAGAGCGGCATGATGCTGACCGACATCACGCTGGAAATCGATCCCAAGGCTGGCCGTGTCGTGACCAAGCGCGCGCGGCAGGTGCCGGTCCAGTCGGCGCCCTATACCGGCGGGCGTGGCCCCGTCGTCAATTCGGACGTCGCCCCGGTCTATGCACCGCGCGCCGATGTCGCGGCCTATGTGAAGACCTATACCGACGCAGCCAAGGCCTTCTCCTCGCGCAGCGCCGGACTTCTGGCAGCACCTGCCTCGGGCCAGTCGCTCGCCATGCTGATCGCCGACGCACAGCTTGCCGCGACCAGGACGGCAGGCGCGCAGATCGCCTTCATGAACCCGTTCGGGGTCCGGGCGCCCCTGACCCCGGGCGCGGGCGGAGCGCTGACCTTTGGCGATATCTACGCGGTCCAGCCGTTCAACAATTCGCCGGTAACGCAAAGCCTGACTGGCGCGGAACTGAAGGCCCTGCTCGAACAGGGCTTTGACGCGACCGGTCTGGAACAGGCGCTGATCCCTTCGGCTGGGTTCACTTACAGCTATGACAAGTCCCGCCCCGTCGGGCAGCGGATCGTGGCAATGGAACTGAACGGCCAGCCGATCGATCCGGCGGGCATGGTTCGGGTGACGACCAATTCGTTCCTCGCCCAGGGCGGCGATTCCTTCACCGTCCTGTCGGGTCAGCGCACTGCGCAGATCGGGGTGAGCGATCTTGAGGCGCTGGAAGCCTGGCTCAAGGGTACGGGGCCGCGCCTCGTTCCGACCGAGCCGCGGGTCCGCGAAGCGGGGCGTTAAGCCCGCTTCGGCGGCCAGGGCAGGAACGGCGAAGTGCGCGCGATATAGTCCGCGTACTTGTCGCCGCGTTTCTTCTTCATGCCCGCTTCCAGCAGGGCGGCGCCCGACCATTTGGTCAGGGTGAAGGTCAGGAACAGCGGCCCGGGCAGGGTGTAGAGCGCATATTGCCAGCCCGCGCCCGCGCAGCACAGCCAGATGCCCCACCACGCGGCGCAATCGCCGAAGTAGTTGGGGTGGCGGGTGTAGCGCCACAGGCCGGTATCGAGGATGCGCCCTTCGTTGGCAGGATTGGCCTTGAACCGGCTCAGCTGCCAGTCGCCGACCCATTCGAAAAACACGCCGACCAGGAACAATGCGAGGCCGACGAAAGCGACCGGCGGTAGGGCGGACTGGCTTGAACCGCTGGCCAGTACGCCGACCTGGGCCGGGCTCGACACCAGGAACAGCAGGACTGCCTGGCCCAGCCAGATCTTCGTCAGCGCGGCAAAGGCAAAGCGCCCCGCGTCGCGATCCTTCTTGAGGATGCGGACATAGCGCTGGTCCTCGCCCTCGCGCCGCCAGCGGCGCAGGAGATAGATGCCCAAGCGAAAGCCCCAGGCGGCGGTCATTGCCATGATCAGGGTCGCCAGCGGCCCAGCACCCGGACCAACCTGCCACCAGCTGACCACGGCGAGCAGGGCCATGCCCGATCCCCAGAAGGCATCGATGAACGAGACGTCATTGATTCGGACCGAAACGGCCCACAGCGCAAGGACCGTAACGATCAGTATGGCGGCATTGAGCAGCAGTGCGTCAGGCAGCATGTTTCTGTTCCTCCAGCAACTGGTTTGCCTGAGCTTCAAGGACCTTGAAACGTGGCTCATCGGGCACCATCGCCCGCATGTAGGCGGCAATCCGTGCGAAGTCGGCTGGATAATCGCCGCTGGGCCAGAGCGCGGGGCCAAAGCCCAGCCGCCTTGTCCTGTTGCAGACCCAGGTCGGCACGATCGGCACGCCCGCGGCCTGGGCGATGTGGTAAAAGCCCGATTTCCATGACCCATCGGTCGTGCGTGAGCCTTCGGCGGCAACGACCAGCGCCAGTTCGTCGCGCCGGGCGAATTCGGCAGCGACTTGGTCGACATAGTTCGCACGGCTGCGGCGATCGACCGGAATGCCGCCCATGTCTTCCATGAAGCGCTTCATCGGCCAGCGGAACAGGGTGTGCTTGCCCATGAAATTGGGCAGGAGGCCGAGCTCGTTCGTCGCTCCGGTGAAGAACACGAAATCCCAATTCGAGGTATGGGGTGCGCCAGCGATCACGAACTTGCGCGTTTCCGGAATGCCGCCTTCAAGCCTCCAGCCCATCCAGCGGTACAGCTTCAGGATGATCCAGCGCACCAGCCGCGACGACAGGGAAGGCGACTGACCCTTTCCCAGCATTCCCTGTTCTCCCCTATTTCGGCGTACCTTTTTGGTATCGGCCGAGGCCCCTTGATAGCTGCAAACAGGAATAGCTCAATGGGGCGGGCGGGGGCTATGCGCGGTTCCGCCTAGTCAGGGCGCGCGCTTGCGGACGAGGTAGCGGTAGACCCCCAGCAGGTTGATCCCGAGCATGATGACGTTCTGGACACCGATCCCCTCGGCATCGGGCTGCATGAAGCCCCAGGCGATCAGCGCGAGCGAGGCGGTGACGAACAGGACAAAGGCCCAGCCGGTCACCCGCCGCCCAAGATCGAGCGCAACCAGCGCCGCGGCGATCACGCTCGCCGCCGCGCCGTACCATTGCAGGACTTGGAGCAGCGTGTCGCTCATGCGCGAGGGGCGGGAGTAGCGGTTGCCATGCAGAAGCTAAACGCGCGGGCTGACCCCCGCCAACTCGGTCCGTCGCGCCTAGAAACCGGCTCCGCCCGGCCAGCCCGGCGCGGCGAGGCCCATGACCTTGAACAGTTCGCCCATCTGTTCCTCGCTCACCAGCCGGTGCCGTGCGCTTTCAATCGCTTCGGCTCGATCAGGTGCGGACTTGGCCAAAGCAGTAGCGCGCGCGTCGATGCCCAGGCTTTGCAGCCAGCGGCCCTGCGGCACCGTGCCCAGCCAGCGGCACCCACGTCCCTCGGCCACCGGTACCAGCGTTGCGAAATCGACCAGTGCGGTCAGGTCTGCTTCACCGGGATCGAGGAACGGGTCGACCTTCTGGTGCGCGCGGACTGCTTGTAAGGTGGAGCCATAGCGCACCGCGTCATAGCCATAGTCGATAAACAGCGCGGCACCCCCTTGCTGGACCAGCCGCCCGGCGACTTCGTCGATGACCGCCGCAGCGCCGGGGCAGGTTTCGATGATCGTGCCCGGTTCAGCATTGCGTCGTGCTTCGGGCACGGCAGCATCCATCGGGCGGTCGCCCGCAATGCACATGAAGCGTTCCCCTTCCGGCACGACCATGCGCTCACGCCAGCCCTGCGCTGTCCTGACCAGCTGGCGCACCGGCAAGGCATCGAGGAATTCGTTGGCGACCAGCAGGATCGGTCCGTCCAGCGGAACGGTGGAGAGGTCGTGGTGCCACTGCGCCTGCGGCAGATTGGCCAGTTGCGGGCTTTTCAGCTCGGGCGAGGTTTCGACCAGATGGACCTGCGGTTCCAGGCCAAAGCGCTTGGCCACGCGCAGGGCGTCGCTCGCCAGGGTGCCGCGCCCCGGGCCCAGTTCGACGTAGTGGACCGGTTCCGGCCGTCCGGCATTGCTCCACATGTCGGCCAGCCACAGTCCGATCAGTTCGCCGAACATCTGGCTTATTTCCGGTGCGGTGACGAAGTCGCCTCCACTGCCCAGCGGATCGCGCGAGGCGTAATAGCGCGCGTTGGCTTCACCCATGTAATGCATCAGGCTGATCGGCCCGGTATTGGCAATCAGCCGCCGGAATACCGCCGCCAAGGATTCAGGCACGGCGGGACCGGTCATTGCGGGGCGCGCGTTCCGCTATTCAGTTCCGGGCGGATCAGGGCGCGCACGACGAAGGCCAGGCCGATTGCGATCAGCGGGATAGTCAACCACTGGCCCATCGACAGGCCGGTCTGGCGCGCGAATTCCTGCAACTGCTCATCCGGTTCACGGAAGAATTCGACCACGAAACGGCTCATGCCGATGCCCATGGCGAAGAGCCCGGCGAGCAAGCCCGGACGCCAGCGCGCCCGCGTTTTCCAGAACAGCGGGATCAGCACGATCGCCAGCAGCAGTCCTTCGAGCAGGGCTTCATAGAGCTGGCTGGGGTGGCGCGGCAGGTCACCGCCGCCGGGGAAGACCATGGCCCAGGGCACGTCGGGCCCGGCGACGCGGCCCCACAGTTCGCCATTCACGAAATTGGCGAGGCGACCGAACAGCATCCCGAACGGAACCGCGACCGCGATATAGTCCGTCACGCGCAGGAACGAGAGCTTGTTGCGCCAGCAGACCCAGGTAATTGCGAGGACCACCCCGATCAGCCCGCCGTGGAAGCTCATCCCGCCGTGCCACAGCTTGACCAGTTCGCCGGGGTGCGCCCAGAGGCTGGGAATGCCGGTGTCGCCGCCAGTGTAGAACGTGGCATAACCCAGCCGTCCGCCCAGGATCACGCCCAACGTGCAATAGAAAAACAGATCGTCGGCGTGACGCTGCGCCAGCGGGGCGCCGGGCGCGTTTACCGCCTTTGACGTGTGCCAGTAGGCCAGCAGGATGCCGGCGAGATAGGCCAGGCTGTACCAGCGCAGCGCAAAGCTGCCGATGGTGAAGACGTTGGGGCTGAGGCCAAGGTCCTGGAAATGGAGCGGGGCGCTTCCCGCAGTTGCGGCCAACGTTGCAAGCGATAGTGACAGCAAGTGCTCAACCTCTTAGATGTTCGATGCCCTTGCGGGCGCTGCGGCGCCGCTTGTGGCACAGAGCCGGTCGGGAAACAAACCCCGGCAGACCATGGAGAGATTTCGGGGCAGGCGCGAGAAGGGGCGCGGCTGTTCCGGGGCCAAGAACAGAAGGATGCCTGATGCGCACCGAACTTGATAATGCGCTGGATGAAGTTGTTGCCCGCCTGACGACCCCTGGGGCGATGCTGGAGACCGTTCCTTTCGAACGCCATGGCCAGCAGATGCCGATGCTCAAGAATGCGCCGCCGACGCTGCCGGTGATGTTCGAGATGTTCTGCGCCCAGCACGGCGATGCCGAATTCCTGGTCGACGGCGATATCCGCATGACCTTCGCCCAGACCTATGCCGCCGCCCGCGCCGTGGCCGGAGCCCTGGTCGCCGGACATGGCGTGCAGAAGGGCGACCGGATCGGGATCGCCGCGCGCAATTCGACCAACTGGATCGTCGCCTACATGGCAGTGCTGATGGCGGGCGGCTGTGCCTGTCTGCTCAACGGCTGGTGGAGCGGCGAGGAAATGGCCGCCGGGATCGACCTGACCGGGTGCACCATCGTGCTCGCGGACAAGCAGCGCGCCGAGCGCATTGCCCAGCTTTCGGTCAATACCAAGGTCGTGCTGTTCGAGCATGACTGCGGCTGGGAGCAGGGTCTGGCCAACGTTCTTGCGGGTGGCGGCGGCGCGGATACCCCGCTGCCGACGCTGACCGGGGACGATCTGGCGACCATCCTCTACACCTCGGGCTCGACCGGCCAGTCGAAGGGGGCTTGGTCCGATCACCGGGCAGTGACCCAGGCGGTCTTCTCCTATGTCGCGCAGACCCTGACGATCCTGACCATGCTGACCGAGAAGGGCGAGGCACCGTCTGTCCAGCCGTGCACCCTGGTCAACGTGCCGCTGTTCCACGTCACCGGTGAAGTGCCGGTGCTCCTCCAGTCCTTCGTTATCGGGCGCAAGCTGGTGCTGATGCCCAAGTGGGACGCAGAAGAGGCGATGCGCCTGATCGAGCGCGAGAAGGTCACCTATTTCGTCGGTGTTCCGCTGATGAGCTTTGAAATCGCGACCCATCCCAACCGCGACAAGTACGACCTGTCGAGCTGCACCTCGTTCGCCGCAGGCGGTGCGCCGCGCCCGGTCGATCACGTGCGGCGGATCAAGGACGCACTGCCCCATGCCTTCCCGCTGCTCGGTTACGGCCTGACCGAAACCAACGCCGCGGGCTGTGGCAACCTCAACGAAAACTACCTCAACAAGCCAGGCTCGACCGGGACGGCGACCAAACCGCTGATCGAGGTCGGCATTCTTGACGACGCGGGCAAGCTCCTGCCGGCCAATGCCACTGGCGAAGTCGCGTTCCGTTCGATCGTGAACTTCGGCGGGTACTGGGAGAACCCGCAAGCGACGGCAGAGGCGGTTACCGCAGATGGCTGGTTCCGCACCGGCGACCTGGGCTACCTTGACGAGGACGAGTACCTGTTCATCGTCGACCGCAAGAAGGACATCATCATCCGCGGCGGCGAGAACATCAGCTGCATCGAGGTGGAAGAGGCGATCTATGCCCACCCCGATGTGGCGGAAGCCAGCGTGTTCGGCATGCCGGATGAGAAATTTGGCGAGCAGCCGACCGGCGTGTTCCTGGTCAAGGACGGTCGCAGCCTGAGCGAGGACGAGCTCAAGGCATTCCTTCTCCAGCACATCGCTCCGTTCAAGGTTCCTGTCCGCCTGTGGCAGGAAACCGAAAGTCTGCCGCGCCTCGGCACTGAAAAGGTTGACAAGCGGGCCCTGAAAGCCCGTTACCTGCCGGTGTGGCAAGCAGAGCAGAAAACGGCCGGGTGAGCGGTTCGCGGATCGTGCACCAGCGCGCGGTGATCGATCGCCGTGCGCTGGCCTCGGCCATTGCCGAACTGGCCGAGACGGAGGGAGCGAGCAAGGCACGGCCCAAGGTGGTCGAGCTGCTGCGCGGCGCGCTCGCGGCGGGCCGGGCGGAAATCGCGCGACGACTGGCTGAGAAGCCCTCGGCCGGTCATGTCAGCGCCGAGGCTCAGGCCTTTCTGGTCGATCAGCTGGTCCGTCTGATCCACGATCATGTCGTCAGCGACGTTTATCCGGCGGCTAACCGCTCCTCGGGCGAGCGGCTGACGATCATGGCGGTCGGCGGCTATGGGCGCGGCGAGATGGCGCCGCATTCCGACGTCGACATCGCCTTTCTGACCCCGATC
>CAZNBX010000045.1:0-10099 GCA_964571305.1 uncultured Novosphingobium sp. | reverse complement strand
GATCCCGGCGCTGGGCCGCGAAGGCACGCTGACCGCGTTCTATGGCAACCCGCGTCAGGTCTTTGTCACCGCAACGGTCAACTTCTGATCGCTGCGGCTTAACCCTTCCTCCCTGGCCAGGTTCGCTTTCGGGCGGACCTGGCGAGCACTAGATACGCGCTGGCCTCCAAATGCGGAGGTCAGCGCGTTCTTTTAAGGATCACATAGACCGCGCCGGACCCGCCATGGCGGGGATGCGCGCCGCGCACCGAAGCAATGCGGTGGGCATGGCTGCCATGGGCCAGCCAATCGAGCAGCTTGGCCCGGATCGCGCCGCGCCGCTCGCCGCGATCAGCAGACTCGACCGGGCGCGGCTTGCCGGTGATGACCAGCACGACCCGCGCCCCCATGGCCAGCGCCTGTCCCAGGCCGTGATCCAGCCTGGCATAAGCGGCATCCAGTCCGTGACCGTGGAGATCCAGGGTGAAATCGGGCTGGACCTCGGCCCGCGCCAACTTGCGTTCCCAGGTTCCGTCTAGCCCATGGCGGTCGAGCGGGCGCTTGCGCTCTTCGGTCACTGCCACAGGAGCGGGCGTGGGTGGCGGCGGAACCCTGCCCTTGCGTTTCGTGGGCGGAGCAACCGCCACCGGTGCGACTGGCGGCGCCGGATCAGCTTCGGCCACCTTGCGCGAGATGCGGCGCAGCGGCGTGACTGTGCGGGCGACGCGGTCCCACAGTTCCGCCTCGTCCGGAAGCAGCCCGCGCGCGCGGCGCGTCATCGGCTTTGCTGAAGCTTCTTGAGCGTGCCCTTTGGCAAGAGCAGCAGGGCATCGCCCCTGCCGCTCATCCCGCCGGCAATCACCCGGGCCTGCTCACCCGCACCCCAGAAGCTGTCAAAGCGGTTCGCGCCCTTGATTGCCCCGCCGGTGTCCTGGGCAATCCACAAACCGTTGGCTTCGGCCCGGTCGAGCGCCAGCCAGACCGGCGCGCCGAGCGGAACGAAGGCCGGGTCCGCCGCAACGCTGTCGCGCGCACGAACCGGTACGCCAAGCGCGCCAAGCGGACCATCGGGGCCGATCTCGCGGAAGAAGACATAGCTCTTGTTCTCGCGCATCAGCGCACGGCCAGCATCCGGGTTATCATGGATGTACTGCATGATGCCCTGCATCGATCCGGCATATTTGCCCGGCCCGGTACCTAGCAGCCCGCGATCGCGCATCACCCCGCCAATGCCGGTATAGGCATGGCCGTTCTGCCCGGCATAGCCGATGTGGATCACGCTGCCATCGGGGGCGATCAGGCGGCCCGAACCCTGGACCTGAAGGAAGAACAGTTCGACCGCGTCCTTGGCCCAGGCGATTTCCAGTCCCTTGCCCATCAGGACGCCGTCCTCGATCTCGCCCCGATCGTAATAGGGCACGAACTTGCCCTGTTCGTCATAGCGGCCGAGTGGCTGGGTGCCGTTGGGATTGGGCGGTGCATCGCCGGGGCGGGCACGGACCAGGTCCGGCGGCACGGCATAGACGGGAACATCGTAACCAGGCTGGCGTGTGCGCACCCCGGCGATTTCGGGCTCGTAATAGCCGGTAACGAAGGCCTTGCCGTCGCCGATCTTGGCTGTTTCAAACCAGGTCGCAAAGAACTGCCCGGCCTCTGATTCCGGCCAGCGCGAAGCAGCGGCACAGGCGGGCTTCCAGTCGTCCGGCTTGGTCAGGCCGGAAACGTCCGCACGGGCGGTCAGGCGCGAGCAACTTCCACGAAAGGACGTAAGAGCAGTCCGCGCGTCATCCGTGCCCAGGCCCAAGGTGGTCACCGCCGGTCCTGCGGCAAAGCCCGTAGTCAGCGCCGAGGCAGCAAGATTCGCGGGAGGCGTGACCGCAACCGGCGATGGTATGCGGCCTTCGGGAATGATCCGGCCGCAGGCCGCCAAGCCAAGGCTCAGCGCAGCAAGGACCAGCCAGCGCAGACGACCCCCCACCATTGCGTGGTCAGCCTTCGTCAGTTTCGTCGACCAGCCAGTCCGGCGAAGTGGAATTGACGTCGCGGCTGAAGGTCCACAGATCGCAAGTCTCGACCGCATCGTTCAGCGAACCGGCGATCACCTGGCCCTCGCCATTGCGGATCACTGCCGCGATATCAGCCGTGAATCGAACGGTCAGGCGAGCCAGCGGCGCGCGATATTCGGCGGCGACGATATTGGCCTCCTCGATCCGGACGAGCTTGTAGTCGAGCTTTTCCCCAGCCGCTTCGCGGGCATCAATGGCCGCGTTGAAACCGGCGAGAACATCCGCGTCGCAAAGCTGGGTCAACGCCTCGCGGTCGCCGCGCCAGAACGCTTCGAGCACCATGCGGTATGCGCCCTTGGCGCCTTCAAGGAAGGCCAGCATGTCAAAGTTGCGGTCCGCCGAACCGATCTCGCGCAGACCGCGCTCAATCGCCGGGGTTACGCCGGGAACCATGGCGCCGCTTGCACCAGTACCCGTGGCAGTCTCGCCCGCCAGGTTGCGCGGAGCGTCGGTGCGCGGTGCCTTCGGTTCGAACCGAGGCGGCAGCGGCTGTTCCTCATGCTCGGCACGACGGCCCAGCACGGAATAAAGCCGCAGCCCCAGAAAGGCGGCAACCATGGCGATGATGACGATTTCTACGGTCTTGTCCAAGGTCTCAGTCCCGGCCGCAAGCGCGGCAAAATGCTCTGCGGTTCTTGCTATAAATAGGATGCGATGACAAATGAACAACGCGCGACCTGCCCTTTTGGGTGCAATTTTTACGGGCAACTGTTGCACACGCGCCAAGCGGCATAACCGTTGCCGGAAAGCGCCTCGCCTGCTAGGCGCGGCCAACTTCGTTCAAACCTGCTTGAAAGCGACGATCCATGGCCGATGAAGGCAACAACATCATCACCGATCTCAACCTTGGCGGCCCGCAGCCCAACGGTGCGGACACCATGCCTGCTGCCGGGATCATCCAGCAGTCCCTCAAGGACCACTCGGCCGAGCATCCCAATGCGCCCGGCTCGTTCCCGTGGCAGGATACGCCGTAGATCGACGGTCAGTTCAACATCGGCGCGCGCGACCTCAGCCCGGAAATCAGCGAGATCGAACTGAAGATCTCGGTCACGTCGAAGTGCCAGGCCGGCACCGCGTTCATCATCGACCTGTCCTATTGCGCCCTGATCGGGATGCGCAACATGGAAGACC
Source organism: uncultured Novosphingobium sp. (assembly GCA_964571305.1). Lineage (GTDB taxonomy): Bacteria > Pseudomonadota > Alphaproteobacteria > Sphingomonadales > Sphingomonadaceae > Novosphingobium. Next base: position 6,923 of record CAZNBX010000045.1, on the reverse strand, counting down.
AGCACAAGCACGCCTTCACCTATGCCGAAGCGCCGCGCATCGTGTTCCCCTTCGCCCGCCGCGTGATTTCCGACGCGGTGCGCGATGCAGGCTTCCCGCCGCTGCTGCTTGAGCCGGTCGATTTCAACGGCATCTACCTGCAGCAGCTGGCCGCTGCCCAGGCCGCCGGAGAAAACGGCGAAGGCGAAGCGGCCCAGCCGACCGAAGCCTGAGCCAGCCCAGGTCCCGCCGGTGAGCCTCGCCAAGAATGTCGGGACAATCGGCGGACTGACCGCAATCAGCCGGGTCTTCGGATTCGCGCGCGACATGATGATGGCCCGCGTCGTTGGCGCGGGCCTTGTTGCAGACGCGTTCCAGCTGGCGTTCACCCTGCCCAACACCTTCCGCCGCCTCTTCGCCGAGGGCGCCTTCAGCGTCGCTTTCGTGCCGATGTACAGCCGCGCCCTGCATGGCGAGGGCGGTGAGCACGCGGCAAACCGCTTTGCCAACGACGTCCTCTCGGTCTTCGTCTGGGTGCTGCTGCTGTTCAGCGCGGCGGCCATGGTGTTCATGCCGGGAATCGTCTGGCTGTTGGCCAGCGACTTTTCGCAAGTTCCCGGCAAGTTCGACCTGGCGGTGTTCCTCAGCCGGATCACCTTTCCCTACCTGGGCTTCATCAGTCTGATGGCGATGCTGGCCGGAGTGCTGAACGCGCGCTCGCGCTTTGGCCCTGCCGCCTTTGCCCCGGTGCTGCTCAACATTTTCCTGATCAGCGGAATCCTGCTGGGCCATCACCTGCGCGGGGATAGCCATGACGATACGGTCGTGGGGATCGCGCTGGCTGCGGCAGTTGGCCTGTCCGGCGTGGCGCAGTTCCTCTATCTGTGGTGGGAAACCCGCAAGGCCGGTGTCCGCCTCAAGGTTTCGGTCCCGCGCCTGACGCCGGAGGTAAAGCGCCTCGGCAAGCTGATCCTGCCCGCCACTTTCGGCGCCGGGATTTACCAGGTCAGCCAATTCGTCGACACCTTCTTTGCGACCAGCCTTGAACAGGGCTCGCTGACCCTGCTCAAATATGCTGACCGGCTGAACCAGATGCCGCTGGGCATTGTCGGCATCGCGCTCGGCACGGCGATCCTGCCGATGCTGAGCCGCCACATCCACACCGGCGACGGAGCAGAAGCGCAGCGCCTTCAAGCCAACGCGTTCGAAATCGGCACCCTGCTGACGCTTCCGGCCGCCGCAGCCCTGGCCATCTGCGCCCCCGCCTTCTGCACCGCGTGCTTCGTCGGCGGAAAGTTCACCGCGGCCGATGACGCAATCATGGCGCAGATCGTGGTGGCGCTGGTCTGCGGCCTGCCGGCCTATGTCATCGTCAAGATCCTCAACCCCGGCTTCTTCGCCCGCGAGGACACCCGCACCCCGGTTTGGACCGCGCTGGTCAGCCTGGTGTTCAACATCTTCCTCAACGTCGCAGTGGTGCGCCAATGGGGCATTGTCGGGCTGGCCGCTGCCACGGCCGCTTCGGCCACGCTCAACTGCCTGCTGCTCTATGCGATCCTGCACCTGCGCGGCTGGTTCCACTTCACCTGGAAACTGGCTGGCAAGGTCCTGCGGCAAGTCATCGCCACGGCGGCCATGTCGGCCCTGCTGTGGTGGCTAACTCCGCGGCTGGCGGGGCACTATTCGGGACCATGGTACGACCGCATCTGGTCGCTTGGCGCGATCGTCGCGGCCGGCATGGTCAGCTTTTTCGTCGTCGCTTTTGCGGTTGGGGCCATCGACAAGTCGGTCCTCGCCCAGCTAAGGCGCAGGCGTCAGCCGCGAAAGCAGGCCGATGACGAAATCCTTGAAGTAGAGTGACACCAATGCGCATCGTTTCAGGCATCCAGCCCACCGGCAATCTTCACCTTGGCAACTACCTGGGTGCGATCCGCAATTGGGTTAAGATGCAGGACGAAGTCGCCGCGGGCGGCGGGCAGAGCCTCTATTTCCTCGCCGACCTTCACGCGATTTCGATGCCGCACACCCCGGCGGAACTGCGCCAGAACACGTTCGAGATGACCGCCGCGCTGGTTGCCTGCGGGATCGATCCGGACAAGTCGATCCTGTTCAACCAGGCCCAGGTTCCGGCCCATGCCGAGCTGCAATGGCTGCTCAGCGGCACTGGCCGCATGGGCTGGCTCAACCGCATGACCCAGTGGAAGGACAAGGCCGGCAAGAACCGCGAAGGGCAGTCGGTCGCCCTGTTCACCTATCCCGTCCTGCAAGCGGCGGACGTATTGCTCTACCAGGCGACGCACGTGCCGGTCGGCGAGGACCAGAAGCAGCATCTGGAGCTGGCCCGCGACATCGCGCAGAAGTTCAACAACGACTTCGCCTCGGAGGAAGCGCCGGTCTTCACCCTGCCCGATCCGATCATCCCGCCCGAAGCGGCCCGGATCATGAGCCTGCGCGACGGCAGCGCCAAGATGAGCAAGTCCGACCCGTCGGACATGAGCCGCATCAACCTGACCGACGATGCCGACACGATCATGGCCAAGGTCAAGAAGGCCAAGACCGATCCCGAGCCCCTGCCGAGCGACAAGGCCGGTCTGGAAGGACGGCCGGAAGCGGCTAACCTCGTCGGGATCTATGCCGCCATGTCCGGCGAAAGCCAAGACGCGGTGCTGGCGCGGTTCGGCGGCGAAGGCTTTGGCAAGTTCAAGCCGGCGCTGGGCGAACTGCTGGTTGAAAGCCTTGCCCCGATCAACGCCCGCTTTGTTGAACTGCGGCAGGACCGCGAAGCGCTCGACGCGATCCTTGCCAAGGGCGCGCTCAAGGCCCGCGAACTGGCCGGACCGACGCTGACGGCAGCTTATCAGGCGCTCGGCCTGGTCCGCTGAAGGCAGGAATAGCGCTCTGTTCAACCGCTATTCAGCACGCTTCCCCTAGTTCGCACTCAATCCTAAACTTGGCGCAATCCGCCTGCGAGTCGCGTGCGGTGCCTGACCAAAGGAATGAGTCGATGGCTCACGATACACGTTCACCGATTGGCTGGCTGAAGATGGCCCTGGCGCCCCTGATGCTGGCTGCATTGGCCGCCTGCGCAACGCCCTTCAATGCGGATGTGCAGCGGTTCACCGCGCAGCTGCCAGCGCCGCAGGGCCAGACCTTTACCGTCGTGGCGGACAGCCCGCTGCTGAACGGCGGTCTGGAATTCAACCAGTACGCGACGCTGGTGACCGGAAAGATGGCCAAGCTCGGCTATGTCCCGGTCAACGATCCGGCCAAGGCCGACCTGATCGTCAAGTTCGACTATGGCGTCGACAAGGGCCGCGAACAGGTCCGCTCGACCGGGTTCAACGATCCCTTCTGGTCAAGCTGGTACGGCTATCCGCGCTTTGGCTATTATGGCCGCCGCGGTGGCTATTACAGCCCTTACTATCCGCGCGGCGCGTGGGGTTACGGCTGGTATGATCCCTGGTTCAGCCAGGGCTACGAAAGCTACACCATCTACGTCAGCGGCGTGAGCATGAAGATCGACCGCCGCGCCGATGGCCAGCGCCTGTTTGAAGGCAAGGCAGAGGCGGCATCGATTTCGAACCGTCTGGGCTATCTGGTGCCCAACCTGGTCGAAGCGATGTTCACCGACTTCCCGGGCCGCAACGGCGAAACCGTGCGCATCTCGATCGCCCCGGAAAAGAAGAAGAACTAATCAAAGCTCCTCCCCGTGAGCGCAGCTCATGGGGAGGAGCTTGATTTTTCAACTACCCAGCGCCGCGACGCCGCCGGTGCTGCCAAAACCGCCCTCGCCGCGCGCGGTTTCATCCAGCTCATTCACTTCCAGCCAGGTGCCCCGGGTGACTGGCGCAACCACAAGCTGCGCGACGCGGTCGCCACGAAGGATTTCGAACGGCGTCTCGCCGTGGTTGATCAGGATGACCTTCAGTTCGCCGCGATAGTCGCTGTCGATTGTGCCGGGCGTATTCGGCACGGTAATGCCATGCTTGAGCGCAAGGCCCGAGCGCGGCCGTACCTGCACTTCAAAGCCATGCGGAATGGCCATGGCCAGCCCCGTTGCCACGGCATGCCGCGCGCCCGGCTGGATCGTCACGTCCTCGGCGGAAACCACGTCCATCCCGGCGGCGCCATCTGTGGCGTAGGCGGGCAAGTCCAACCCTTCGCCATGCGGCAAGCGCTTTACGCGGACGGGAACCTCATTCGGAGAGTGCATCGGCAATCCTTCGGGCAATGGCCATGGCGACGTCGCCCTTTGCCATTTCCGGCAGGTCTTCGACACCCTGCGGCGTGACGATATGCACGGCGTTGAGATCGCCGCCCATCACGTCCCCCGAAACGTCGTTGGCAACGATCCAGTCCGCCCCCTTGCGCAGCAACTTTTCCTGCGCGTGGTCGATCACCTTCTCGGTCTCTGCGGCAAAGCCGACGACGAGGCGCGGGCGGTTCTCCCCCTTGGCCACGGTGGCGAGGATGTCCGGATTTTCGGTCAGGTGCAGCGCGGGCGGGGCCGAGCCGCGCTTCTTCATCTTTTCGCTCGCGGTCTCGGCCGTCCGCCAGTCCGCCACGGCGGCGACCATCACGGCGGCATCGGCGGGAAGCGCCTGCAGCACCGCCGCGGCCATTTCGCGCGCGGTTTCAACCTGGACACGGTTGACCCCGCGCGGGCAGTCCAGCGTGACCGGACCCGAAACGAGCGTCACCCGCGCCCCCAGCTGGGCTGCGGCGGCGGCAATGGCATAGCCCTGCTTGCCCGAGCTGCGATTGGCGATGTAGCGGACCGGATCGATCGGCTCATGCGTCGGTCCGGCAGTGACCAGGACGTGCTTGCCCTTCAGCGGACCATCCAGATCAATCGCCGGAACCGCACTCTCGCCCAGAGGAAGCAATCCTGCCCCAACCTGTACGCAAATCGCGTTATAGATATCGGCGGGTTCGGGGAGCCGCCCCGGGCCGAACTCGCCGCAGGCCATCGGGCCTTCATCAGGCATGACCACATGGACCCCACGCGCCTTGAGGGTGGCGACATTGGCCTGGGTCGCGGCATGTTCCCACATCCGCACGTTCATCGCGGGGACCGCCATCACCGGCTTGTCGGTGGCGAGCAGCAAGGTCGTGGCGAGATCGTCGGCAATGCCGTGGGCCATGCGCGCCATCAGGTCGGCGGTCGCCGGGCAGACCACCACCAAGTCGGCGGCGCGGGACAGCTGGATATGGCCCATCTCGACCTCGCTGGTCAGGTCCCACAGGGTGGTATGCACCGGGTTCTCGCTGAGTGCGGCAAGGGTCATCGCGGTGATGAACTTCGCGCCGCCATCGGTCAGCACGCAGGTCACCTCGCCGCCGCCCTTGCGGATCAGGCGGATCAGTTCGCACGACTTGTAGGCGGCAATGCCGCCGCCCACGACCAACAGGATACGAGGTCTTTTCATTGCAGGCGCTTGTGCATCGCCCTTCGCCCGCACGCAACAGGGTTTGCTAAGCCGTGTCCTTCAAGGCATGATGCGCAAAACGTACCAATTGGGGGTGGTAATTATCATGCGCTTTGTCCTGACCGCACTGATCTTCCTGTTCGGCCTGTTCGACCTGATGATGGGGCTCAACTTCCTGCTCAATCCCGCCACGACGGCAACCGGCTTTGGCCTCGCCGCCAGCGGAACCCAAGGCCTTTCCACCCTGCGCGCCGATTTTACCGCGTTCTTCGGCGTGGTCGCGGCCTGCATGATGATCGGCGCATGGCGCCGCAATGCGGACCTGTTGCTGGTTCCCGCAGCAGTCATGGGCGTCGCCGTTTCGGTCCGCGCCATCAGCCTGGCGGTCGACGGGACCTATCCCGGCTGGCAGGTGCCGATGCTGGTCGAGGCGCTGCACGTCGTGCTGCTGATCGCGGCATGGCGGGTCCTGCCCCACCACCGGATTACCGAACTCACCTCCTGATCGCGCTTTTCGTTCAGGTACACTTCGGTTCAGATCGCGCGATTCATGCGCCGGCGTTAGCTTGCGATTCAGGCGCCGCGTCCTACATTGGCGCTGAAAGGACCGATTACCGATGAACAACGAGGAACAGCCGAGCGGCAACCCCTGGATGAAGAACCTCATGATCTGGGGCGGCATCTTCCTGGCGCTGCTGCTGGTCGTGTCGATGTTCAACAACAAGGCCGAAGCGCCAGGGGCGCAGGTTGGTTATTCCGACTTCCGCGCCCAGGTGGCGAACGGCAAGGTTGAGAAGGTTCAGGTTTCCGAAACCAAGATCACCGGCAAGTTCAAGGACGGCAAGACCTTTACCACGGTGCCGATCCCGAACGACACCAGCCTGCCGCAGTTGCTGCAGGAAAACGGCGTGCAGTACGAAGGCAAGACGCCGGAAGAGCCCAGCCTGCTCGCCGCGATCCTGTTCCAGACCCTGCCGTTCCTGCTGCTGATCGGCCTGATGATCTTTGCCATGCGCCAATTCCAGAAAGGTGGCGGCGCCGGCGGCGCGATGGGCTTTGGCAAGTCCAAGGCGAAGATGCTCACCGAAAAGCAGGGCCGCGTGACCTTCGCCGACGTCGCCGGGATCGACGAAGCCCGCGAGGAACTGGAAGAGATCGTCGAGTTCCTCAAGGACCCGAACCGCTTTTCCAAGCTGGGCGGCCAGATCCCGAAGGGCGCGCTGCTGGTCGGCTCGCCCGGTACCGGCAAGACCCTGCTGGCCCGCGCCATCGCGGGTGAGGCGGGCGTGCCGTTCTTCACCATTTCCGGTTCGGACTTTGTCGAGATGTTCGTAGGCGTCGGCGCCAGCCGAGTCCGCGACATGTTTGAACAGGCCAAGAAGAACGCGCCGTGCATCGTCTTCATCGACGAAATCGACGCGGTCGGCCGTCATCGCGGTCATGGCCTCGGCAATTCGAACGACGAGCGCGAGCAGACGCTGAACCAGCTGCTGGTCGAAATGGACGGCTTCGAAG
>CAZNBX010000044.1:0-10138 GCA_964571305.1 uncultured Novosphingobium sp. | reverse complement strand
TGGGCTCGATCTGGGGGCCAATGCCGGCAATACTTTCGTGCTGGTCTACAGCCTCTACAACACCGACGAAATCTTCAACCGCTTCGCCTCTGGCGAGGGCCAGGCTTACCTTGTCGGTGGATTCAACGTGTCTTACCTGCGCCGCGGTGACGTCGTGCTGATCCCGGTCCGTATGGGCGTCGGCCTGCGGCTCGGGGTCAATGCCGGCTACATGAAGTTTTCGAAGAAGGCGAAGCTGTCGCCGTTCTGATGACTTCGCGGAAATTTTGACGCTTAGCCCCAGGGGCTGCCAGGTGCGCCCTTGGGTGGCGCCGAGAATTCGACGCGGCCGCCGGGTTTGAAGCCATGCATCCCCAGCCACCATTGCAGCGCGATCGTGGCACCCTTGGCGGGCTGGAGGAAAGTCAGCAGCATAACTGACGCCAGCGCCATGGTGATCCCGATCATCGCGCCGAGCGGAAGGTTGCTGGTCCCGATCGCAATAAAGGCCGGAGCCAGGATGTGCCCAGTCAGGAAGATCGAAATATACGGCGGAAAATCGTCCGCCTGGTGCAGCGTCCAGTCCTGATGGCACGACGGACAATCCGCCACTGGCTTGAGAAAGCGATAGAACAGCTTTGTCTTGCCGCAACGCGGGCATTCGCCCTTTGCTCCGCGCCAGATCGCGGCGGAGAGGGTTGCGGGCAGGTCGGGCCGGGTCAAGGGGGCTAGCATCGTGCCCCACTTGGGCCGTCATGTCCCCCGGTTCAAGTCCGATTTGATCAATCAGCGCTGAAGCAGGCGCGACTTGTCGCAAAAACCGGGGGCTTTCCCGTACGGAGTGGGTGATTCTTCGCTTGCTCCAGCGCGGGGCGCGGGTCTAAGGGCCGCCCCACTATGCTCAGCAACCTTGAACAACAGCCCGCCGATGCGCTGCTCGCGCTGATCAAGCTCTATGCCGCGGATGACCGCGCCGACAAGATCGACCTGGGGGTCGGGGTCTATCGCACTGACACCGGCGCAACCCCGGTTTTCGCCGCAATCAAGGCTGCTGAGAAAAAGCTGCTCGAAACCCAGGATTCCAAGGCTTACCTTGGCCCCGAAGGCGACATGGGCTTTGTCCATGCGCTGATGCCTTACATCTTTGGCAAGCAGGACCCGAGCAAGGGCGGCCGGATCGACGGCATGCAGGCCCCGGGCGGAACCGGCGCGGTGCGTCTTGCCGTGGCTCTGGCCAAGAAGGCCGGGGTCAAGCGGGTGTGGATGGGCACGCCCAGCTGGCCCAACCATGCGCAGATTTTCTCCGACCTAGATCTGGAGCTGAAGACTTTCCTTCATGCCAACAAGGCCGGCCTGGCTGACATGGATTCGCTGCGTACGGCGCTGGATCAGGCAGAGCCCGGCGATGCGGTGTTGCTGCATGGCTGCGGGCACACTCCGCGCGGCAGCGACTACACCCCTGCGCGGTGGGGCGAGATCGCCCCGCTGCTCGCCGAGAAGAAGCTGCTGCCGCTCCTCGATCTGGCCTATCAGGGGCTGGGTGAAGGAATGGAAGAGGACGCCTATGGCGTGCGCCGCGTCTTGGCCGAAGTGCCGGAAGCGCTGATCGCTTATTCTTGCGACAAGAACTTCGGTCTTTATCGCGACCGGGTTGGTGCGCTCTATGTCATGACGAACGATGCGGATGTCATGGCCCGCACCATGTCGAACGGCTATTCGCTGGCCCGCGCGGCCTGGTCGATGCCGCCCGATCATGGCGCTGCTGCAGTTCGCCTGATCCTGGAAGATCCCGAGCTGACCGCGATGTGGCTGGCCGAACTCGACACCATGCGTTCCCGCATGCGTCAGGTTCGCGCTCATCTGGCCCAGGCCGGTCAGGCCGGTGCGGTCGACCTCAAGCCTCTGGGCAGCCAGAACGGCCTGTTCTCGATGCTGCCGCTCAATGGCGAGCAGATCCTCTCGCTGCGCAATGACCACGGCATCTACATGGCTGGTTCGGGCCGCATCAACGTGGCCGGCCTGACCATGGGCAACATCGACAAGTTCGTAGCCGACGTGGCGAAGGTCAGCGCCTGAGGTGGACCGGCAGCCGGTCCTCGCAGGAGAGCGGCTCCTCCTCCGCCCGCTGCGCCCTGACGATTGGGACGCGCTCTATGCCGTCGCCCGTGATCCAGAGATCTGGGCGATCCACCCCCAGCCGAACCGCTGGCAGGAACTGGTGTTCCGCCGGTTCTTCGCCGATGCCCTAGAGCGCGGCGGCGCGCTGGCGGTGATCGAAAAGGCTGGCGGCGCGGTGATCGGCTCGTCCCAGTACAAGGAGGTCAATTGCGCGGACGGCGGCACGGTCGAGATCGGCTGGACTTTTCTGGCCCGTAGCCATTGGGGCGGGGTCACCAACCGCGAGTTGAAGCGGCTGATGCTGGAGCATGCGCTGGCCCATGTCGCGCGGGTCGAATTCCGGGTCGGCGAATGCAATCTGATCTCGTGCCGGGCGATGGAGAAGATCGGCGGGCGCCTGACCGGGCGCAGCGAAATGGTTGACACGCCGACCGGGCAAATGCGCCACGTGATCTTCGAGATTACCCGTGAAAGCTTTACCAGCGGGCCGCTCAGCGCCTGAGCTTTTCCATCCGCTGCAGGTACCGCGCCAGCACGTCGATTTCCAAGTTCACCGCATCCCCTTCGCGCAGGTCGCCCAGTGTGGTGACATATGCGGTATGGGGGATCAGGTTCAGATGGAAATCGCACGACCCATCAGCGTGATCGTCCAGCGCATTGACGGTCAATGAAACGCCATCGACCGTGATCGAGCCCTTGGTCGCGATATAGGGCGCGATCTCTGCCGGAGCGGTTATCTTCACGTGCAGCGATCCGCCCACTTCCTTGCGGCTGGCGACGCGGCCGACCGCATCGACATGTCCGGTAACGATGTGCCCGCCGAGTTCGTCGCCGAGCTTGAGCGCCTGTTCCAGGTTCAGCTTGCGACCGGCGACCCACTGGCCGGGTGCGGTGCGGCTGACCGTTTCGCCGGAGATATCGACTGCGAACCAGGCATCGCCTGCTTCCCCGCCGCGCTCCACCACGGTCAGACATACACCCGAACAGGCGATTGAAGCGCCGATCGCTATGCCGGCGGGATCATAGGGGCAGGCGATCACGGCGCGCAGGTCGCCCTGTTCTCGCGCTTCGCGGATGGTGCCGACGGCAGTGATGATCCCGGTGAACATGGCGCTGATCTCTCAATCCCTGATTTATGCCCGCTCGTAGACTTGCAGGGTGTCCTTGCCAAGTTGGCGCGTGTCGCTCAGCTGCCAGTGCGGCGAAGCGCCTAGGGCACTGGCGGTAAGTTCGGACAAGCTCGCCCCGGAACCGCCGACCGACGGCGGCGCGCGGTAGAGCAGCAGGCGGTCAACCAATCCGGCTGCCAGAAAAGCGCGAGCCGTTTCCGCCCCGCCTTCGACCATCAGATATTGCGCACCGGTCATCTCTGAAATGCCCTGCGGCGTCGTGATACGGCTCCAGCCTGCGGGCGCTTTTCCCGTGGTCAGCAGCCAACGCGCGGGGCTGCGGTCTTCGATTCCGGGCAAGCGCACGTCGAGCCGCGGCTGGTCGGCCTCAAGCGTTCCGCGTCCGACCAGGATCGCGTCCATCCGTGCCCGCATCGCATGGACATGGGCGCGGGCCACTTCGCCGGTCAGCCACTGTCCTTCACCGGGTGGCGGGGCAAGGTAGCCGTGTTCGGAGAGCGCCAGCTTCAATGTAACGTGGGGCCGCCCCAGCCGCTGGCGCACCAGATACCCGGCGAGGCTTTGGCCACATTCGGCATTGTCTGCCTCGACCACTTCGATCCCTGCCGCGCGCAGCTTTGCCGCACCGGCGCCTGCCGTGCGAGGATCGGGATCGTGGCAGCCGATCACCACCCGGCCAACGCCGCTGCCCGCGACCAGTCCGGCACAGTCCGGCCCGCGCGTGCTGGCATGGGCGCAGGGTTCCAGCGTGACGTAAAGCGTTGCGCCGCGCGCCTGGTCGCCTGCCGCGGCAAAGGCGACGGCCTCGGCATGGGGGCGTCCCCCCGGTTGAGTCCAACCGCGGGCGATGACCTTGCCCTGCTTGACGAGAATCGCGCCGACCGACGGATTGGGACGGCTTAGCGGAATGCCGCGCGTGGCCAGCCGGGCCGCTGCGGCCAGCCAGCGCGAATCGGCGTCACTTAGCAACCGGCTCTGCTCCGGCCTGCTTCAGGATCGCGTCGGCCTTGGCCTTTTCGGCAGCCTTTTCCCGCGCCCGCTCTGCCTCGGCATCGCGCTTGATCTTGTCGACGTCCATACCGGAGGCCTTGCCCAGGGTCGCCCACAGTTCGCGGCCTTCCTTCTCGTAGGCTTCAAGCGCGGCTTCGCGGGCGTCTTTTTCCTTCTGATTGGCAGCGATGAAGGCCTTGGTTTCCGCCTCGGTCCGGTCAGCCGGCCATGACTTGATGTAGGTCACTTCGGGCAGCGGACGCGGCTTGCGCCAGCTTTCCGCTGCCATGATCGAGAAGATGCCGATGGTAATCGAAGCCGCCATCAGCGCGACTGGCCAGCGCTTTGGCCCGGCATCGCGGAACACCGAGCGGAAATCGGCAATGGCGCCGGTAGGATTGATCTTCTGCCAATAGGACATGGGGGCTAGATAGGGCCGTTGCGGCCCTTTCGCCAGCGTTCAGTTGTAATCGACGGTTATCGGGATGCGCCCGCGATAGTTCCCGCCCGAACCGTTCCGCACCACCAGGCGCGCGCCAAAGGAGAATTCCAGCTGGCCATTGGCATCGAGGGTCGGGCGGTGCGGCAGGTTGGTGGTGAAATCGACCAGTTCGGCGCTTGATCCATCGGGAGCGGTCATCGGCACGCGGCTGGGCAGGTCGATGCGCACCGGGCGCAGCGGCATCCCGGTGACCTTGCCGCGCCCGGTGACCGGTGCGCCTCCCAGGCTGATTAGGTCGCCTTGGGTGCTCTTGCTGCCTGTCTGCGCGTCCAATGCGGCACTGCCGCCGCTGCGGCTAATGAGGGCGAGCTTGGCAAAGCTGAGGTCGGTCCAGATTTCGAGGGTGAGCGGGCGTTCGCCGGGCGCGGCTTCGGCATAGCAGAGGCGGCAGCTATCCTGCGCGCGCACCGGCAGCGCACCGAGCAGGCTGGCGGCCAGCAAGAGGGCAAGGCTTCGCACCATGCGCGTCGTATAATCCACCTGCGGTTAAATGCAGGTTACTGATTTTCAGGGAAAAACGGCGTAAAGCGAGCGGCCTTCGCGCTTCAGCCAGCGGTTGGCTGCGCGGATATCGCCTTCATAAATTTGGTCAAGGAAGGCGTGGAATTCCGGGCTGTGGTCGAAATGGACCAGATGCGCCACCTCGTGGGCGACGACCGAACGGCGGACAAAGTCCGGAGCCATGACCAGCCGCCAGTTGATCCGGATCGTGCCGTCATGCGCGCAGGAGCCCCAGCGGCGACGGGCGCGGCTAAGCATCAGGCGCGGCACCGGCTGCGCGGCTATGCCGCAGTAATGCGCGAGGTCCTCGGTCAAAAGCTTGCGGGCCTCGCCCTCCAGCCAGCGGGTCAGGCGCGGGATCAGCGATTCGGGCGGACCGCCAACTTGCAACCGGTCTTCTTCCAGCCGGATCCGGCGCGGCGCGGTGGGCTCGTGATGGATCGTGCGCGGCTGGCCCAGGTAGGGCAGGGCCGTACCATGGCCAAGCTCGACCTGCTGCGGCACCGCGGCGAGTTGCCCGGCGAGCCAGCCAGCGCGCTTGCGAGCGAAATCCAGCGCTTCGACGCTGCGCGCCCAGCGCGGCAGGGTGATCCGCACTTCGCTGCCATCGGGGGCCAGCCGCATGGTCATCCGCTTCGCCTGAGCCGTACGGCGCAGCACCACCGGCAGCAGGCGCCCGGCCACTTCGACCTGCGGTTCGTCATGGCCCTTCTTGAGCCAGTCAATCATCGGCCAGTTCCACGCCCGGCGGGAGAATAACATGCTGCTCCAACGGCCCGGCCAAGGTTTCGGGTATCGCCTTTCCGCGAACCGAGGCCCCGGCGTGGTGAACCGCTTCCGGATCGCCGCAGACCAGGTAATGCCATTCGGGCAAAGGCAGGTCCTCCGCGCGCAGGCGGTAGGCGCAGGTATCGGGCAGCCACGGCAGGGTCGCGGCAAGGTGCGGGGTCAGGCGCACGCAATCGGGGACCTGGGCTTTGCGGTTGCGGTAATCGCTGCACCGCGCGGAAGGAATGTCGAGGAGGCGGCAGGCGACATTGGTGTGATAGATGTCGCCGGTGTCCTCGTCCTCGCACTTGTGCAGACAGCACTGACCGCACCCGTCACACAGCGCTTCCCATTCAGGCCGGGACAGGGCCGTGATCGGTAGTTCCCAGAATTTGTCGCGCAGCTGCGTCACTTGACCAGCGCGGCAAGGTCCGCAGCGACGGTGGGGGCGTCCTTGTCGACCGGCAGGGCGGCAATCGGCTCGCCATTCTTGCCCATCAGGTAGGCCATGCGGCTGTGGTCCATCAGGTAGCCACCGGGCGTATCGGCGCCGCGCGCCGCAACCGCCTTGAACGCCTTGACCGCGACGTCGACCTCGGCCTGGGTCCCGGTCAGGCCTAGCAGGCGCGGGGAGAACGCGGCGGTGAATTCGCCGACCCGGGCCGGAGTGTCGCGCGCCGGGTCGATCGTGATGAAGATCGGCTGGACCTGCGCCGCTTGCTGCGGGTGTTCCTTGGCGAACTGGTTGAAGCCCTGGATCAACACGGTCAGGTCCATCGGGCAAGCATCCGGGCAGAAGGTGTAGCCGAAATAGACAATCCGGTACTTGCCCTTGAAATCGTCCCAGCTGACCCGCTTGCCATCCTTGTCGTTCAGCGTGAACGGCCCGCCGATCGCGGCACCATCGAGCAACGCACCGGTCACCTTCGGGGGTTCGGCGCCTTGCGGCGAGCAAGCCGAGAGCGTGAGAGCAAGGGCGGAAAGGGTGAGCGCGAAAATCTGCTTGGTCATGGCGTGGCGGTTCATGCTCTGCTAAACGGCGCCGCGCAAGGAGCTATTGGCGGCTCAGGCGATTCCTGCCCGCCGTTCCAAACAGGAGGCCCGATCATCGTGTTCAAGTCTGCCAAGCTGTCGCTTGCCCTGACCTGTCTTGCCCCGCTGGCCGTCTTCGTGGCTGCCAGTCCCGCTGCGGCGCAGTTTTCGGAAAGCTACAAGTTCCTCGAAGCGGTGAAGAAGAAGGAAGGCCAGGAAGTCACTGACATGCTGGCCGAGGGCGGTCCGAACCTGGTCAATACCCGCGATGTCACCAGCGGCGAAACCGCGCTGCACATCGTCACCCAGCGCCGCGATCTGACCTGGATGCAATTCATGATCGGCAAAGGCGCCAATGTGAACTCCCGCGACGCGCGCGGCGTTACCCCGCTGGTCCTCGCCTGCAACCTGAACTTCACCGAGGGGGTGGACTTGCTGGTAGGCAAGGGCGCCCGGGTCGACGAAAGCAACAATTCGGGTGAGACGCCGCTGATCACTGCGGTTCACAACCGCAACCTTCCGCTGATGCGCATCCTGCTCAAGGCTGGTGCGAATCCGGACCGGGCCGACAATTCCGGCCGCACCGCGCGCGATTACGCCAAGCTGGCTGGGAACCCGGCGCTGCTCAGCGCGATCGAATCCGACGCCAAGCCGGCGAACAAGCCCGGCCAGGGTCCGCAATCCTTCGGGCCGAAGATCTGACCATGACCGAACCTGCCAATCTCGACGAACTGCGCATCGCCCTGGCTCCAGCGATTGCCGATGCCGCAGCCTTCGATGGCTGGAGCGATGCCGCCGTACGCGATGCGGCGATGCTCAAGGGGATCAGTCCCGATGCGGCCGCCTTCGCCTTTTCAGGTGGCGCGATGGACATGATCGAGGCTTGGGTTCGTTCGGTCGACCAGCAGATGCAGGCTGCCTGGCCTGCTGAAAAGATTGCGCCGCTCAAGATTCGTGAGCGCATCCGCACCCTGGTGCAATTTCGTCTGGATGCGATCGCCGGGCAGAAGGAAGCGCTGCGCCGCGCGCTCTCGATCATGGCCATGCCGCAGAATGTCACCCGATCGGCCCGGCTCGGCTGGAGCAGCGCAGACGCAATGTGGCGGCTCGCGGGCGATACGGCGACCGATTACAACCACTATACCAAGCGCCTGACGCTCGGTTCGATCTATGCCGCGACGCTGGCCTGCTATGTCAACGACACCAGCGAGGACCACGCCGATACCCGCGCTTTCCTGGAACGGCGGATCGAAGGCATCATGAAGTTCGAGAAGGTCAAGGCGCGCGTCATGCGGCCTCGCGAAGAGCATTTCAGCCCAGCCCGTCTCCTTGGGCGCCTGCGGTATCCGGCGCGCTGAACGCAGGTCGCAATTTTGACCTCGGTCAAATCTATTGCGAATGACTTGCAACAAGCGCCGGTGTGTGGCAGCGGCATTATTGGAATGACACTCGATCACCTCCCGCTGGGCGTCCGGGCCCGAATCACGGCAGTCGACTGGGCGCTGCTCGTGCCGGAAGAGGCGCAGCGCCTTCAGGCCCTAGGCGTGGATGAAGGGGCGACCGTCAGTGTCGCCCATCGCGGTGTCTTTGCTGGCAAGGACCCGATTGCCCTGACGCTCGGGCGGATGACGATTGCCCTGCGCCGGGCCCATGCCCAGGCGATTGAGGTGCAATGGCTATGACCCAGCGCACCGCCGCCCTGGTCGGCAACCCCAACGCGGGGAAAAGCGCGCTGTTCAACGCCCTGACCGGGGCGCGGCAGAAGATCGCGAACTATCCGGGGGTGACGGTTGAACGCAAGGCGGGCAGACTGGTCTTGCCGACCGGCGAGACGATCGAACTCACCGATTTGCCCGGCTCCTATGGCCTGAATGCCACCAGTCCGGATGAGGAGGTGACCCGGCGGGTCATCCTGGGCGAATTGCCCGGGGAACCTGCGCCGCAAGTGCTGGTCGTGGTCCTCGACGCTTCAAACCTTGAGCAGCACCTGGTCTTTGCCCAGGAAGTGATCGCGCTTGGTCGGCCGACTGTGGTTGCGCTTAACATGCTCGACCTGGCGGAACGCGACGGTCTGGTGATCGACCCGGCGGCCTTGCAGGAAGCGCTGGGCGTTCCGGTCATAGCGACCGTCGCGGTCCGCCGCCGCGGGCTGAGCGAACTGGCCGCAGCGATTGCTGACGCAGAGGAGCGCGATCCCGAGCACCACCGTCCGCATACTACGCTGACCGAGCGGCGCGTGACCGCCCATGCCATTGCCGAAGCGGCCATTGTTTCCGAAACCAGCCGTCACCGCATGCATGCGAAGCTGGACCGGCTGTTCCTGCATCCCTGGGCCGGGCCGCTGATCCTCTTTGCCCTGTTGTTCGTGGTGTTTCAGGCAGTCTTCACCTGGGCCACGCCTTTCGCAGATGCGCTCGAAGCCGCGATCGGCTGGGTTACCGAGCAGGCCCGCACCTCGATGGACGAAGGGCTGGCACGGGACCTGGTCACCGAGGGGATTCTTTCCGGCGTCGGTTCGGTCGTGGTGTTCCTGCCGCAGATCATCATCCTGTTTTTCTTCATCCTGGCGATGGAAGCGTCGGGCTACATGGCGCGGGCTGCCTTCCTCATGGACCGCATGATGGCCGGGGTTGGCCTATCGGGGCGCAGCTTCATTCCGCTGCTCTCCAGCTTTGCCTGTGCGATCCCGGGGATCATGGCGACGCGCAGCATCACCGATCCCAAGGACCGCCTGACCACGATCCTGATAGCCCCGCTGATGACCTGTTCGGCGCGGCTGCCGGTTTATGCAGTGATCATTGCCGCCTTCATTCCCAACCGCTCGGTCCTCGGCCCCATCGGTCTGCAGGGCCTGGTCCTGCTCGGGCTCTATGTCTTCGGCATCGTCGCCGCGATGGTCGTCGCGCTGGTCCTGCGGCGTTCGGTGACCAAAGGCGCGGCGAGCGGCTTCATCATGGAACTGCCGAAATACCAGTTGCCGCGGCTGAATGACTTGCTGCTCGGCCTGTTCCAGCGCGCCTGGATCTTCCTGCGCCGCGCCGGGACGATCATCTTCATGGTCACGGTGGTCCTGTGGGTCCTGCTCAACTTCCCGCGCGCGGCGGAAGGGCAGAACCAG
>CAZNBX010000043.1:0-10223 GCA_964571305.1 uncultured Novosphingobium sp. | reverse complement strand
GCTCGGCGCGCGTATTGCAGAGCTGCTGCGTGCAGGCGATGTCGTCGCGCTATCCGGCGGTCTTGGTGCGGGCAAGACTACCTTGGCCCGCGCGATCATTGCCGCGCTGGGACATCAGGGCGAGGTGCCGTCGCCCAGCTTTGCGATCATCGAGACCTACGATCCTCCGGCGCTGCGCCTGCCGCTGGTCCATGCCGATTTCTACCGGCTCAAGCATCCGGAAGAGGCCGAGGAGATCGGTCTCGACGACTACCGCCACGGCGCTGCGATGATTGCCGAGTGGCCGGAAATGGCGGGCGGTTTCGCGCATGAGCCGGGCTGCCTCTCGATCCGGTTGGAAACTGCGGAAAGGGGAAGGCGAACGATTGTCGAACCGGGCCGCGATTGGCTAGGGCGATGGGAATGAACGATAGTCTGCCTGACGGCATTCCCGCATTCCTGACCGCCGCTGGCTGGGGCACGGCACAGGTCGAGCCGCTGCCCGGCGACGCCTCGTTCCGGCGTTATTTCCGGATTCGTGATGGTGAAAAGTCTGCCATGCTGATGCACGCTCCGCCGCCGCACGAGGATCCGCAGCCGTTTCTGCGCGCGGCAAAGTGGCTCGACGGCAATGGCCTGCGCGCTCCGCACATCCTGGCCGAGGATGCCGCTGCGGGCCTGGTCCTGCTGGAGGACTTCGGCGAGGTCCGGATGCGCGAGTATCTGGACGAATGGCCGGTTGACGAAAGCGAAGTCTATCGCGCCGCAATCGATGCACTGGTGAAACTGCACCGCCTGCCGCCGGGACCGTTCCGCGACTATTCGATGAGCGAATACCTCCGCGAGGCAAAGCTGCTGATCGAATGGTATTGTCCGGCGCAGGGTTTGACCGTGGATGAGGCAGGCTATGTCGCTGCCTGGGAAAAGGTGCTGGGCGAAATGCTGCCGCGCCAGCGCCCCGGCGTTGCCGTGCTGCGCGACTACCATGCCGAGAACATCATGCTGCTCGGCTCGCTGGGCAACCAGGGGCTGCTCGACTTCCAGGACGCGCTGAACGGGCATCCGGCCTACGACCTCGTCTCGCTGTTGCAGGATGCGCGGCGCGATGTCTCGCCCCAGCTGGAAGCGGACATGTTCGACTATTACGTCGAGCAGTCGGGTGCCGGAGCCGACTTCCTGGCCGACTATGCGCGGTTGGGGGCGCAGCGGAATGCCAAGATCGTCGGCATCTTCGTGCGCCTGTGGAAACGCGACGGCAAGCCGCGCTACCTCGACTACATTCCCCGGGTGTGGGATCTGCTGGAGCGTGATCTTCATCACCCCGCGCTGGCCCCGGTGGCCGACTGGTTCGCCGCGAACATTCCTGCTGAACTGCGCAGCGCGGACGGAGGCAAGTTCAATCCATGAACGGCAGGGGGCTGGTTTCCGATACGGCCATGGTGATGGCTGCCGGGCTGGGCAAGCGGATGCTGCCCCTGACCGCGACGACGCCCAAGCCGCTCATCGAAGTGGGCGGCAAGAAGCTGATCGACTACATGATCGAGCATCTGGCCGATGCCGGGATCGAGCGGGCCGTGGTCAACGTCCATTATCTGCCGGAGCAACTTGAGGCCTATCTGGCCGGGCGGCAGCACCCTTCGGTCTTGTTCAGCGATGAACGGACCGAACTGCTGGAAACCGGTGGCGGCATGGTGAAGGCCTGGCGCAGCGGGCTGTTGCCCGATCCGTTCTATTGCCTGAACAGCGACAACATCTGGATTGACGGTCCGCGCAATACCCTGCTCGACCTGTCGGACGCATGGGACGCGGCGCGGATGGATGCTTTGCTGCTGCTGGTGCCGCGCGAACGCGCGTTCGAGCATCGCGGCAAGGGCGATTTCCACATCGAGCCGGATGGCCGCCTGCGCCGCCGCGGCAAGGACGAGGACAGCGCCCCCTATATCTTCATCGGCGCGCAGATTGCCTCGCACCGCCTGCTGCGCGATGCACCGGAGGGTGCTTTCTCGACCAACGTGCTGTGGGATCGGGCAATTGCCGAAGGACGGCTTTACGGTGTTGTCCATGCGGGTGAGTGGTTCGACCTTGGCACGCCCGAGGCGATAGCGCCGGCGGAGGCGCGGCTGGAACGTGCCTGACCGCGCCGGGCCAAAGGTCTATTCCATTGCGGCCCATCGCGGCTTTGCCGATGCCCTGGTTGCCGGGCTGATCCCGCGTTACGCCGATGACGACCTCGGCCTGGCGCGGCTGACCCTGCTCCTGCCTTCCAGTCGCGCGGTCCGGATCGTGACCGAAGCCTTCGTGCGCCTGTCCGGCGGCGGGATGCTGCTGCCGCGCATGGCCGTGGTCGGCGATCTCGACCTTGATGAAACGCTGGGCCCGTTGCTTGACCCGCTGGGAGCTGGCGCCGCCATTCCACCTGCCGCCGATCCAACGCGGCGCTGGCTGCGCCTGGCGGAATTGTTGCGCGAGGAACTGGGCACAGATGCGCCCAAGGCTCCCGGGTTGCTCCGGCTTGCGTTCGAGACTGGACGGACGATGGATCGGCTCACCGTCGAAGGTCTCGAACTGGGTGACCTGCTGGACGAGCGGATAGCCGGGATCGTCGGCGATCTTGCCAACCACTGGCAGGCTTCGACCCGCACCTTCGCCCGCGTCCAGGCGCGCTGGCTGGCGGAACTGGCGGAGCGGGGCGAGATTGACGCTCCGGAACGGCGCAATCGCCTGTTTGCCCACGCCGCGAAGCGTTGGCGCGACACTCCGCCCGAGCATCCGATCGTCGCCGCGGGGATCACCAGCGCCTCGCCCGCGCTGGCGGGCTTGCTGCGGGTCGTGGCCGAATTGCCCCACGGCGCGGTAATCCTGCCCGATCTCGACCTCTCGTTGGAGGATGCAGTCTGGCAGTCGCTGGGCAGTGCGGGTGCGCCGTCTGCTGAGGGAGACGCGCCGTTTGGAGAGCGCGACGCGCTGGCCCACCCGCAATACCACCTCAAGCTGCTGCTCAACCGCATGGGCGTAAACCGCGCCGAGGTTGAAGCATGGCATCGCGCCGGAATGTCGGCCGCCCCGCCGGAGCGGAGCAGGGCCATTTCCAACCTGTTCCTCCCGCCCGAGGGAAGCGCGGGCTGGGTATCCCTAAAGCCCGACCAGCGCCGCCTTTCTGGCGTCCGCCTGATGGGAAGCGCGCATCCGGGCGAAGAGGCGCAGGCGGTTGCCCTGCTGGTCCGCCAAGCGCTGGAAGTGCCCGCCAGGCGCGTAGCGGTGATCACCCCGGATCGCGGGTTGGCCGCGCGGGTGGTCGCGCATCTCAAGCGTTGGGACATCGTCGCCGATGACACGGCCGGGCGGCCTTTGCCGCAGACCCCGGCTGGGCGGCTCTTGCTCCTGCTGGCAGAGGTGGCGGCGGATCAGGCGGCGCCGGTGCCACTCATGGCGCTGCTTACCCATCCGCTTGCGGGTTTCGGGGAAGGGCGTGCGGCCTGGCTCGAAAATGCGCGCGCGCTCGACCTTGCCCTGCGTGGACCGCGTCCTTCGCCCGGGCTGGCTCCGCTGGCTGAGATCGTCCGCGAACAGGCCCGGCGGGGGAAGGGCGAAGGAATTGCCGAATGGTGGGACGGGGTTGAGGCGGTGCTCGCTCCGCTCCTTGGCGAAGAGGGGGAGATTGCACTCGGCCATGCCCTGTCGCTGCTGGCCGAGGCGGGCGAGAATCTGTGCGGCTCGCGGCTGTGGGCCGAGGCTGACGGGCGGTCGCTTTCCGCGTGGATCGAGGATCTGCGCAGCGCGGCGGATGAGGCTGGCACGTGCCTGGCGGTCAAGGACCTGCCCGGCGTGCTGCGCGATGCGATGGACCGGGTTTCGGTCCGCCCACCGTGGGGCGGGCATCCGCGCGTCTCGATCTATGGCCTCTTGGAAGCGCGGATGAGCCGGGCTGACCTGGTGATCTGTGGCGGTCTGGTCGAAGGGACCTGGCCTGCCGCGCCAAGCCCGGAGCCGAGCCTGCCACCGCCGGTGCTGCGCGCGCTTGGCGTGCCTTCGGGCGAATTCCGCATCGGCCTTGCCGCGCACGATCTGGCCGGAGCGCTGGGCGCGCCGGAAGTGGTGCTGAGCTGGGCCCAGCGCGGCGAGGGTGGCCCGGTCATTCCCAGCCGCTTCGTGCTGCGGGTTCAGGCGATGCTCGGCGAACTGGCGGATGCACACCGCGAGGTCGAGGCGGTCGAACTGGCCCGGGCAATCGACCATGCCCCGCCTGTTCCGGCCTATCCCCGCCCGCTCCCTCGGCCGAGCGCGGAGCAGCGCGACGTTGCCCTGGCCGTGACAGCCATCGACCGGCTGCGCGGTGATCCCTATCAATTCTATGCCGGTGCGATCCTCCGCCTGCGCCGGCTCGATGGGCTGGATGCCGAACCGACCGCCGCGTGGCAGGGGACGGTGGTCCATGCGGTGATGGATGCCTGGCACAAGAGCGGCGAGGGCGTTGGCGAACTGGTCGCGCTGGCGCAGCAGGAACTGGCCAAGATGCAGGCCCATGTCGTGACGCGTGGGCTGTGGTGGCCGCGCCTGTCGCGCGCGCTCGAATGGATCGACCAGCAGATCGCCAAGGATCGCGGCGAGGGACGTGAAGTCCTGGCCAGCGAGATCAAGGGCGAGTTCACCTTGGCCGGTGTCAAGGTCCACGGCCGCGCTGACCGGATCGATCGCCGCGCCGATGGCCGCCTGGTCGTGGTCGATTACAAGACCGGCAAGCCGCCTTCGGGAAAGCAGGTCAAGGACGGCTATGCGCTGCAACTGGGCACGCTGGGTCTTATCGCGGCAGCCGGCGGTTTCAAGGACGTGGCGGGATTGCCGGACGGGTTCGAGTATTGGTCATTCGCCAAGCGTGAGAACAGCAATGAATTTGGCTTCGTCGCTGAGCCGATCCCAGAGAATGGCAAGCGTAGCGGAATTCCGCGCGCCGAGTTTCTGAGCGAGACCCAGCGCTATCTGCTCGAGGCGATCGACAAGTGGATCAAGGGCGACGAACCCTTCACCGCGCGGCTCAATCCCGATCTGGGTGGCTACAACGACTATGACCAATTGATGCGCCTCGACGAATGGCAGGCACGCGGGGAGGAACAGGCATGAGCCGCGTCTTTCCGCTGACCGGCGAGCAGCATCCGGCAGTCGATCCGGGCGAGGTGGTCTGGCTCTCGGCCTCGGCCGGGACGGGCAAGACCCAGGTGCTATCGGCCCGCGTGCTGCGCCTGCTGCTCCAAGACGATGTTCGTCCGGACCAGATCCTTTGCCTGACCTTCACCAAGGCGGGTGCGACCGAAATGGCCGCGCGCATCAACGAAGTGCTGGCCAGCTGGGTGCGGGCCGATGCCATTTCGCTTGCGAGGGACCTGCAGGCAATTGGCGCTGACTTTGGGCCCGAGGCGCAGGATAAGGCGCGCCGCCTGTTCGCTGCCGTGCTCGATTGCCCGGGCGGGGGCCTGCGGATCGATACGATCCACGCCTTTGCCCAGTGGCTGCTTTCGGCTTTTCCCAGCGAGGCGGGCCTGCTCCCGGGCGTGAAAGCAATGGAGGACCGCGACCGCGACCTGCTGCTGCGCGAGGTCCTGTCGGACATTCTGCTCGAGGCCGAGCGGAGCAACGACGTCGCAACCTTCGCTGCGCTGGAGCAGCTTTCGCTCCGGTTGGGGCCGATGGCCGTTCCCGGCTGGCTGCTCCGCTGCGCCAAGGCGCGCGAGGCGTGGGAAGGGCCGGGCGGGTGGCAACCGCCGATGCGCAGCAATGTACTGCGCCTGATCGGCCTGCCCAGCGATGCCAGCGAGGACGACCTGGCCGACCTGTGCAGCGACGGGGTGTTCGATACCGACGCGCTGCAATGCTGCCTGGGGGCCTATCGCCAGTGGTCGACAGCGACCGGGCAAAAGGCCTCGTCCGTCATTCAGGCTTGGCTCGAAAGCGGGCCAGCCGAGCGGATCGCCACGCTGCCCGGGCTGATCGAGGTCCTGTTCGCGAAAGAGGGTCACCCCAAGAACCTGCGCAACATCACCAAGTTCGAGGAGTTCTACGAGGACGCGGCGCTGGCGGTTAAGGCCTGCTGCGATGCGGTCGAGGAACGCCGTGCCTTGTTGCAACTGGCGGACTTCCTCACCCCTGCGCTAGAAGTGGGCCGCAAATTCTCGCTCGCCTGGGACGACGCCAAGGCGCGGGCCGGGTTCATCGACTTTGACGATCAGATTCGCCAGGCCGCCGCCCTGCTGACGCGCGGCGATCTGGCCGAATGGATTCGCTACAAGCTCGACCGCCGGATCGATCACATCCTGGTCGACGAGGCGCAGGACACCAACGAGGCGCAGTGGCAGATCATCGATGCGCTGACCGGCGATTTCTTTGCCGGGCAGGGCGCGCATGGCGACAAGCTCCGCACTCTGTTCGTGGTCGGCGACTACAAGCAGGCGATCTTCCGCTTTCAGGGCACCAGCCCGGAGAACTTCGCCCGGGCGAAGGAGCGGGTGCGCGGCCAGATGGAGGGGTTGGCGAGCAACCTTGCCCAGCTTCCCACCGAGCAGGACGCACGCAGCCTGCGCGACCTCGACCTTGGGCAAAGCTTCCGCACTGCGAAGGCGATCCTCGAATTCGTCGATCGGGCAATTGCCGACATCGGCCACGAAGGCTTCGGCCTGGGCAAGCCTGCCGAACCCCACAAAGGACAGGAACGGCCCGGTCAGGTGGTGTTCTGGCGGGTGCTGGGCGCGCAGGCGGAAGAGGGCGAAGCATTCGGCGATGCACCCGAGGAAGGCGAGGAGGGCTGGCTTTCCCGCAGCGACCGTCAATTGGCTGACCGCATCGCCCAGCAGGTCCGGGCATGGATGGATGACGGCTTCCCGCTGGTCAAAGGTGAGGCCGAAGGCAAGGCCCGCCGCGCCACGCCGGGTGACGTCATGGTGCTGGTGCGCAAGCGCAAGGAACTGGCTGGACTGATCGTCGCGCGGCTCCATGCCGCAGGCGTGCCGGTTGCCGGGGTCGATCGGTTGCGCCTTGCCGCGCCGCTTGCAGTGCGCGATCTGATGGCGGCCTTGCGCTTTGCCGCCCAGCCACTCGATGACCTCAATCTCGCCTGCCTGCTCGTCTCTCCACTTGTCGGGTGGAGTCAGGACGACCTGCTGCGCCACGGCTGGCGCCCGGAAGGCGTGCGGTTGTTCGATCACATGCGCGCCAACCGAGGCGAGGCGGAAGTTCAGCGCGCGTGGGAGCAACTGGCGCAATTGCTGCGCATTGCCGACTACGATCCGCCGCAGGCTTTGCTTCACTGGATCCTGACCGGACCGTGGCAGGGGCGGCGCAAGCTGGTTGCGCGCCTGGGCAGCGAGGCCAACGATCCCATCGCCGAACTGCTCAACGCCGCAAGCGCCTTTTCGGCCAGCAAGGTGCCCAGCCTCAATTCCTTCA
This sequence comes from uncultured Novosphingobium sp., assembly GCA_964571305.1. GTDB lineage: Bacteria > Pseudomonadota > Alphaproteobacteria > Sphingomonadales > Sphingomonadaceae > Novosphingobium. Next base: position 2,810 of record CAZNBX010000043.1, on the reverse strand, counting down.
TCCAGTGGTTCGATGCGGGCGAGGGTGAACTGAAGCGCGAAGCCGGCAAGAGCCGCGACGAAGTCCGCGTGATGACGGTCCACGGCTCAAAGGGCTTGCAGGCGCCGATCGTGATCCTGGCCGATGCGGCGGACAATCCCAAGGCCTCGCGCGGGTCGTCGCTGGACCTGGACGATCCCCTTAGCGGCAAGGTCATTCCCTTGCCCAGCCTGCGCAAGCATGAGGTTGCAGGCGCGATTGCCGAGGCCAAGGCGCAGGCCGAGCTTGAGGAAATGCAGGAGCACTGGCGGTTGCTCTACGTCGCGATGACCCGCGCGGAAGAGGCGCTGTTTATCGGCGGGGCGCTCAATGCCAAGGAAAAGGAGCCCGTCCCGGATAGCTGGTATGCACGCCTCGAGCCGCTGTTCGATGGCGATTGGAGCGAGGACCCGTTGTGGGGCGCAGTGAAAGTTTACGGCGAAGCGCCGCAAGTTTCGGCCCCGCCGCGTCAGAGCGGGGGCGGCCAGCTTGCCCTGCTGCCCCCGTGGCTCAGCACCCGCGCACCGGACGAGCCACGCCCGCCCAAGCCGCTAGCACCGTCATCGCTGGGCGAGGATCAGACCAGCAATCCGCCTTGGCCCGCCGGAGCGGGCGCGGCGGCGGCGCGGCGCGGGGTGCTGCTCCACCGCTTGCTCGAACGCCTGCCCGAAGTTGCGCCGACGGAGCGCAAGGTCGCCGCAGAAACCTGGTTGCCGCGAGCGGCGCCGGATCTGGACGGACAGGCGCGCGGCGAAATGGTCGCCGCGGCGCTCAAGGTGCTGGAACATCCCGACTGGCTTGACCTGTTCGCGCCGGGTGCCCTGGCCGAAGTCCCGATTGCCGCGACGGTCGGCGGGCAGGTCGTCGCCGGAACGATCGATCGGCTGTTGATCGGGAAGGATCGCATCCGCCTGGTCGATTTCAAGACCGCGCGGCGTCCGCCGGCCGTTCTGGATGAAGTGCCGGTCTCGATCCTGCGCCAGATGGCGGCTTATGCCGCGGCGCTGGAAGCGACCTATCCGGGACGCGAAGTGCAGGCGGCGCTGCTTTACACCCAGACGCCGATCCTGCTGGAAATTCCACCCGCGCTGCTGGCGCTTCACAAGCAAGGTTTGGCGAAAGACTAGCTTTCCTTTGCATGCGAAGCGTTGCGAATTCCAGCGCGCTCCCTAGATTGGCAGCAACAGATTCAAGGAGATTACCCATGGCCACCAAGTCAGTCACCGACGCCAGCTTTGCCGCCGACGTCCTCGGTTCGGACAAGCCCGTCCTCGTCGATTTTTGGGCCGACTGGTGCGGTCCGTGCAAGATTATCGCCCCGGCGCTGGAGGAAATCAGCGAGGAACTGGCCGATAAGGTGACCATCGCCAAGGTCGACATCATGGAGAACACCGACACTGCCAGCCAGTTCGGCGTACAGTCGATCCCGCTGATGGTCCTGTTCAAGGACGGCAAGCCGGTTGCGCAAAAGTTGGGCGCGGCGCCGAAGAGCCAGCTCAAGGGCTGGCTGGAAAGCGTTCTCTAAAGCGCCTGCATCCGCGTCGCCAGCTCGTCCCACAGAGCCGGGCTGGCAGCGCCGATCAGGCTGGGGCGCAGGTGCTCGTCGACCCGGTAGGGCTGACCGTCCGGCCGCGCCACCTTGCCGCCCGCTTCGTTGAGCAGCAGTACCCCTGCGGCATGGTCCCAGGCCAGGGTGCGCTCAAATATCGTGATGTCGTTTTCGCCCAGCACGATGCGGGGATATTGTTCAGCCGCGCAGCGCGGAATGTCGACCAGCGTATAGTGCGGTGCGATGTGAGTCTTCAGCGCTTCGCGCCGTGCCGGGTCGGCAAAGACCAGTGAAATCGCGGCAATTGGCGGAGTTTGGCCGCTGGGCCGGGCGCTGATTCGCTCCCCGTCGATCCACGCTCCCTGGCCCTTCTGTGCGGTACAAAAACGGCCGCGCAGGGGATCGTAGATCCAGCCACCAATCGTCTCGCCCGCCTCGGCCAGGGCAACCATAATCCCGAACGGCGGCTTGCCGCTGGCGAAATTGTTGGTCCCGTCAATCGGATCGATAATCCAGCACAGCGCATCGCCCAGCCGCTCCATCAGTGCCGGGTCCGCCTCGCAGGCTTCCTCGCCGACTATGGTCGCATCTGGTAAGATCCTGGCAAGGCCTTCCGCCAGGATCACTTCCGCTTCGCGGTCGGCCACGGTGACCAGTTCACCCGCCGACTTGTCGATCACTTCATGCGCTTCAAGCTGCTGATAGCGCGGCATCACCGCCCGGGCCGAGGCGTCCTTGATGACGGCGAGAACCGCCTCGTCGAGCGCACGGCTCACGAACGGTAGTCCGCGTTGATCGAGATGTAGCCGTGGGTCAGGTCGCAGGTCCACACCGTGGCGCGGCCTTCGCCGAGGCCCAGATCGACCTCGATGGAAATATCCTGCCCCTTGAGGTGCGCGGCAACCGGTGCTTCGTCATAGTCGGCCAGCGGTTGTCCGTCGCGCGCGGCCCAGGTGCCGCCAAAGCCGATCGAGAGGCGGTCGCGGTCAGCCGGTTCGCCGGCCTTGCCGACAGCCATGACCACACGGCCCCAGTTGGCGTCTTCCCCGGCAATCGCGGTCTTGACCAAGGGGGAGTTGGCGATGGCCAGCCCGACCTTGCGCGCGCTGGCATCGCTGACCGCGCCGCTGACGGTCACGGCAATGAACTTTTGCGCGCCTTCGCCATCGCGGACGACGAGGTGCGCCAGCTGGCGGCAGACGTCTTCCAGCGCGGCGGCAAAGGCATCGGCACCGGGGCTGTC
>CAZNBX010000042.1:9314-10241 GCA_964571305.1 uncultured Novosphingobium sp. | reverse complement strand
GGGGTCCGCCCGCTGGTCATGGGCCGGATTGGGGACGCGACCGTCTTCGCCAGCGAAAGCGTGGCGCTCGACGTGGTCGGCGCCGAATTCGTGCGCGAGATTGAGCCGGGCGAAATGGTCGAAGTGCGCGCCGATGGCCGCATTTCCAGCCATCGCCCATTCGGCAAGACCAGCCCCCGCCCCTGCATTTTCGAGCACGTCTATTTCAGCCGGCCGGACTCGGTCATGGGCGGACAGTCGGTCTATGAAGTGCGCAAGCGCATCGGCATGGAACTGGCCAAGGAAGCTCCGGCCGATGCCGATCTGGTCATTCCAGTGCCGGACAGCGGCGTGCCGGCTGCCATCGGCTATGCCCAGCAGAGCGGCATTCCGTTTGAACTCGGCATCATCCGTTCGCACTATGTCGGGCGGACCTTCATCCAGCCGTCGGACGGCGCGCGCCATGCTGATGTGAAGCGCAAGCACAACGCCAACCGCGCCCTGGTCGAAGGCAAGCGGATCGTCCTGATCGACGATTCCATCGTGCGCGGTACCACCTCGATGAAGATCGTGCAGATGATGCGCGATGCCGGGGCGGCCGAAGTCCACATGCGGATCGCCAGCCCGCCTACCGAACATTCCTGTTTCTATGGGGTCGACACGCCGGAACGCGAAAAGCTGCTCGCCGCGCGGATGGACATTGCCGAGATGACCCAGTTCATCGTCGCCGACAGCCTGGCCTTCGTTTCGATCGACGGGCTCTATCGCGCGGTGGGCGAGCCGGGCCGCAACAACGCCTGCCCGCAACACTGCGACGCCTGCTTCACTGGACAATACCCCACCCCGCTGACCGACCTGGCCGAGCGTGAGGCCGATACGGGCCAGATACCGCTGGCAGACGGGAAAGTGGCATGAGCGACCTTTCCGGCCAGGTCGCGCTGGTCACCG
>CAZNBX010000042.1:0-9304 GCA_964571305.1 uncultured Novosphingobium sp. | reverse complement strand
CGGCGCCAGCCGCGGCATTGGCGCCGCCACGGCAGAGGCTTTGGCCAAGGCTGGCGCCCACGTGGTCCTAACCGGGCGCGACACGGCTTCGCTTGAAGCGGTCGAGCAGCGCATATTCGATGCCGGGGGCAGCGCCACCATCGCTCCGGTCGATCTGGCCGACGCGGATGGGATTGCCAGGCTGGCCAATGCCCTGGCCGAACGCTGGCAGAAGCTGGACATCCTGGTCCACTCCGCCGCCGTCCTGCCTGAACTGATGGCCGTGAAGGACATCGACCAGACGGCCTTTTCCAAAGCGCTGACGATCAACGTCCTGGCCACCCAGGCGTTAATCACGCGGTTCGATCCGCTGCTTCGCGCCAGCGCCGATCCGCGCTTCGTTTACCTTACCACCAGCGTCGCAACGGCGCCGCGCGCCTTCTGGGGCGCCTACGCGGCAAGCAAGGCCGCTGCCGAGGCACTGGTCGATTGCCACGCGCAGGAAACCCGCAACATCAGCAAGTTGCGGGTTGCGATCGTGGACCCCGGTGCCACCCGCACCGCGATGCGGGCCAAGGCCTACCCCGGCGAAGACCCCAATTCCGTCAAGCTTCCCGCCGTAGTCGCGGACCGGATCGTTGCCCTGCTGGGTGAGCAATTCAGTAGTCCCCACCGCGAGCGGGTTAACCAGACCTCGTAAACCGCGGTCAACCGCATCGGTCCATACCCTTCGGAACTGCTGCGAAACCCTGCGGCAGGTCTGTCACAAAGGGGTGCCGCCGATGTCCGAAAATCTGCTGATCCAGAACGATTCCTACTTCACCGCCGCGCAAGAGGACCGCTCTGCGCCGCGCACGCGCATTTCGATCCCAGCCTCGCTGCGCGTATCGGGGGGCCGCGGTTTCCAGACCGTGGTCCACGACCTGTCGATGAGCGGATTTTGCGCCGCTGCCGTCAGCCGCATCCGCCCCGGTTCGGTTTGCTGGCTGACCTTGCCGGGAATTGAGTCGCTTCAGGCCGACGTCGTCTGGTGGGACAACAGCCTGGTGGGCTGCGCTTTCGACAAGCTGCTTTCGCCAATCGTCTACGAAAACATCCTGACCCGCTGGCGCAGCGACACGCCGTTCCGGCCCCTGACCTGAACGCATCGTCGCAGCGGCCCAAACGAAAAAAGGCGCCAGGGTTTCCCCCGGCGCCTTTCCTTTAGCGGTCAAAGCCCGATCAGAAGCGGACTTCGGCAGCGACCGTGAACGAGCGACCACGCGGATCGGCCACGCGCGGTTCCCAGCTGCTGCCCGCGCCGGTGTTGCCGTCATAGGTGATGGCGAACGGCGGATCGGTGTTGAACACGTTCTTGACCCCCAGGGTCAGGCGATAGTTCTCACCCAGGCCGAGGTAGGACACCGACATGTTGTAGATGTGGTACGGCTTGACCCGGTCATTGAACTCCGGACGCGTCACCGCACCGCTGGCGATACCCGGCAGGGCCTGGTTCTTGTAACCGGCACGGAAGATCTGGGTGAAGGTCAGCGCCCAGTCGTCGTTGCTGAAGCTGATCCAGGCGTTGTGCTTCCAGCGCAGACCCAGGTCTCCGGCGAAAGTGAACACGCCGATCTGGCTCGGGCCATAGGCCGAGGTGGGCGTCAGCTTCTCGCGCTTCTTGAGCAGCAACGAACCGTCCATGCCCACGTTGATCGCACCCGGGCCCACGTCCATCCCGCCGCGCAGGGCGAATTCGATACCCTGCGTGCGGCGCGAACCGGCATTGATCCAGCGGTTGTCGATCGTCGTGATGATGTTCCCGCCATCACGAATGAACCGGTCCTGGAACAGCGCGGCATTGTCGATCAACTGGCGCAGGGTGAGCAGCTGGATGGTGTCATCAACGTTGATCATCCACCAGTCAGCCGACAGGCTCCAGCGCGGCACCGGCTTGAAGACCACCCCGACGCTGGCCATCTTGGCCGTTTCAGGCCCAAGGTTCAGCGTACCGCCAGTCCAGATGTTGGGGCGAATCTGCGCGCAGGCCTGGCCAGAGCCATAGGCGCTGGTCGGAACGCCGCCCGGGCAGGCAACCGGATCGGCCAGGTCGCTGCCCGAATAGGGACTTTCCGTGATGCCATTGAAGATCTGGTTGAAGCTCGGCACGCGGAACCCGGTCGAATAGGAGCCGCGCAGCATCATCCAGTCGGTCGGTTCGAACTTGAGCGTAACCTTAGGATTGGTCGTCGTGCCGAAGCCCGAGTAATCGTCGATGCGGAAGGCCCCGCTAACCGTCAGGTTTTCGAGCACCGGCAGGTCGACTTCGACGAAGCCAGCCTTCACCGTGCGGTCCTTCGGGGTCAGCGCATTGACGTTGTCGAACGCTGCCAGGAAGATCACCGGCTGGGTTGCCGCAGCGGCGGGCGAACCGTTGAACGAATAGGTTTCGCGGCGCCAGTCGAAACCGACTGCCATCTGCGCCTTGCCACCGGGCAGTTCAAACAGCGGACCGGCGAACGACAGGTCGGCTTCCTTGACCGTGTAGCGACCACCGTAGAGCGTGGTCCCTTCGGCCGAAACCGCAGCCAGCCCGGCCATTGCCGCTGCCGACTGGTCGACGGTGAACGGGTTCAGGATACCAGCGTTGATCAGGCCAAGCAGGCCCGGCTTCGTTGCCCCCGGAGCGATCGGGGCCAGCGGGTCCGAAGCCCCGTTTGCCAGCGTCCCGCGATAGAAGTAGCCGGTGCCGAGCAGCGACGAGCTCTCGCTCTCAGCGTGCGAAATGGCGGCCTTGTAATCCCATCCGTCAAAGGGCAGCGGGCCTTCCAATGCGACCATGGCACGCAGAGTGCGCGAATTGGTAAGGTATTCGCGCGGCCCGCAGGCGATGCACCGCCAGCGTCCCGACAGCGGCAGGCCATAACGCGCGTCAAGTGCTGCAGCGCTGGCCGGGAACGCAGTCTTCAGCGCGTTGAAGATCTGGTTGTAGGTAGCAGCGGTGGTCGGATTGAGCGGATAGCCCCACGGCAGGTTGCTCGTATTGGCGGAAAGCTGGGCATGGCTGAAGCTCTTCGCCGAATCCGCGCTCGATCCGGTCAGTTCCCCTGAAACCTGGTGCCCGCCGCCAAGGTTGATGGTGGCGCGGCTGTAGTAAGTCAGCGTCTCGATCGGCTGCTGGATCACTGCTGCGCGGCCCGTGTCCCAGGCGCAAGAATAGTAGGCGGTCGGCGTGTTCCAGAGCTGGTAGTCATAGGCCATTCCACCATCCATGGTCTGGCACCCGGCCCCACCCGGAAGATTGAGGTAATTGATCCCGCCCGAGGCCGCATTGGCGCCATTGGGAGCGAGCAGGGTCAGGCCGGTAAGCAGAGTGCCGGTTGGCAGCTGCGCCGCGTTCGAACCAATGTTGAACAGGGTCGCAATCGGCGTACCCCGGGTGTCGACCGACAGCCCACGCAGCGGCTGGTTGCCGTTGACGAAGTCACGCTGCGATCCGCGCAGGATCTTGTTCCAGCTGTAGGATACTGCAGCCATGACATTGATGTTGTCTTCATCAAGGTCACCCACCCCCATCACGCCGGACAGGCGGTAGATGTTGCCACCACCCTGTTCGGTCATGTCGGCCGAACCGCTGGCCGAGAACCCCTTGAAGTTCTTCTTGGTGATGTAGTTGATAACCCCGCCGATCGCGTCGGTACCATAGATCGCCGATGCGCCGTCCTTGAGCACTTCGACCCGCTCAAGCGCCGCAAAGGGAATTTGGTTGACGTCGACCGCACCGCCGGAAAGCCCGTGCGCAGCGACGCGGCGTCCGTTCAGCAGGACCAGGGTAGCGGCACTGCCCTGCCCGCGCAGGTTTGCCGCAGAAAGGCCATTGGTGCCGCGCTGCGCCCCAGTCACTACGTCAGCATTGGCCGCCAGGTTATCGGCGCCGCTGCCATTCGCGGTCAGGAACATATTCAGCGCTTCAGGATTGGCGATGCCATTCCGCTCGATCTGGACGCTGGTGATGATCTCCAGCGGCAGGGCGCTCTTGGTCGGGTCCTGCTTGATCCGCGAACCAGTCACAACAATCCCTGCATCCGAGCTGGATGCGGTGTTCGGCGACGTAATGTCCTGCGCCATGGCCGGAGCAGCAAATGCCCCCAGTGAGACCCCGCATGCCAGGACTGCGCGGACGAAGCTGCGTGAATTCATGAATACCCCCTGATCGAAACAGCAAAACCTGTTCGGGCAAACACTATCGAAGCTGGACCGAGTTGCCAGCCCCCGCGCAGGTTCACGTCATAGATCTGTGGGTTTCTCGTCAGATTGTTGCAGTATCGCAACAATCGATGTCCGAAATGTTCAATTCGCAGCGATCCGCGTCAACACCGCATCCATCGTCGAAAGGGCGGTAGCGCCTGCCGGGACGTCGTTTGCGTAGAAGGCGAAATACAGTCGGCGACCATTGCTGGTAGCAAAGCTCCCAACCAGAGCATTGGTCGCGTTGAGAGTGCCGGTCTTTGCCGCAAGATTGCCTTCCAGCGCAGTGCCGACAAACCGCCGCTTCATCGTGCCTTCGCGACCCGCGACCGGTAGGGAGGCGAACCATTGCGCTCCCCACGGCTGGCCCTTCGCCCAACGCATAAGGGCAATGGCAGCACGCGGGCTGATGCGGTTGTAGGTCGACATGCCCGAACCGTCCCAGAACTCGAAACCTGCGGCAGGTATCCCGGCCTGCTCGAGCACCTTGCGCTGAACCGCACTGGACCATTGTTCCGACGGGACCGGAGTGCCGATCCGGCGGAACAGGGCCTGGGCATGGAGGTTCTGGCTGACCTTGTTGATCGTCACCACGTCCTGCGCCAGGGGCGGAGGCACCAGGCTGGCCAGAGGGCTGGGTGTGGTGGAAACGAGGGCAGGTAAGTTCGCCGCGCTTTCCGGCTGGTCGACCAAGCCCGGCGAGCGGTGCCGGACGCGGACCTGACCACTGACTTTTACACCGCGCGCCAGCAACATGGTCTTGAGCGTCCAAGCGGCATAGTGTGCAGGATCGTCGATCCCCAGCCGATCCGACCACGGCGCCGCATCGACGGCGATAGTCCCGTAAAGGCGCAGTTCGGTTCCGTTCACCGCGCGCTCAACGAACAACTGGGTTTTGCTACCGGGCGCAGCGGTCACCGCTTCGTTGCGCAGGGTAAAGTACGCGGGCATTTGCACCACCGGCGCCTGGTCCAAGGCTCCAGCCGACACGGCAATCCGCAACTCGTTATCGTCGAGATTGAGCGCGGAAACCGCAGTACCGGAATCGGTCCCGATATTGTTCCAACTCATGCCCGGCACCCAGCGCTGGTCCGGCCAAAGCGTATCGTCGCCGATCACGTCATGAACCGTGCGGGTCGCACCGGCGACCGCATCGGCCAAGGCAGCCAGGCAATTGACCTTGCAATCCGCTGCGCTCGACAAGCGGGCGTCACCGCGCCCGTAGAGCACGACATTGGGCCCGGACTTCCGCTGCTGCCCCGGCTCAAGCCAGACCTGTGCGCCCCCGGCCTCGTCGGGCTGGTCCATTCCGGGCAGCACGGCATAGGCCGTGGCAGTCGTGAACATCTTGGTCGTGGATGCCGGGATGAAGCGTTGCTCCGGATTGACCACGACAATCTCGCGACCATCCTCGTCCGTCACCACCAAGCCGAACCGAGTACCCTTTGGCGCATTGGCGAGTACGGTCTCGACCTGTTCCTGAAGCGTAGGCCCCGCATTGACCGGCTGCACCGGGGGCGCAGCGGTGGCGGGTGCAGTCAGGCCAAGGAAGGCAAGCGGTATAAGGATTGTGCGGATCATCTGGCCAAGCTGCCCCAAGCGCTAGTTCAAGTCCACAATCTCGACCGGAGGAAGCGTCCCGGCCCCCGGTTGCTCGGTCCAATGCCGGCTATTGAGCACGCCGCCGTCCGCCCTGAGTGCGACGACGTTGGCAAGGTCGACCTCGGCAAAGACCCATTGGGTCGCGTCCATCTCGCCAATTGCCAGCACCCCGCTGGCTGGCATACCACGGTCGGGCGGACCATAGATCGCCGCCGCGCCGCGATTGACGTCCACTGCAGGAGACCAACTCGCGTCTCCCACTGTCGGGGAATGCACCACATAGCACTGGCCTTCCAATGCCCGTGCCTGAGACCCGATCCGCACCCGCCAATAGCCATGTTCGCTGTCGGTGCAGGATGGCACCAGCAACAGCTGCATTCCTGCCTCGACCTGCGCCCGGGCAAGCAGGGGAAACTCGCTGTCATAGCAGATGTTGACCCCGATCTTCCCGAGGGGAGTATCGAACAGGCGCAAAGCCGGGGATGCGGCAACGCCCCATTCCTCGCGCTCGAACCGGGTCATGATGAGCTTGTCCTGCACTCCGACCTTGCCGGTTGGCGAGAATAGCCGCGCCCGGTTCACGTAGGACCCGTCGGCAGTCTTCGCCGGGGCGCTCGCCGCCAAAACGTGGATGCCATGGCGCATGGCAAGTTCGGCATGGAGTTCGTCGACGCGGGGCAACAGCGCCGATACCGCTGCCAGGGATCCGGCAAGATCACCCATCGTCGCCGGATCGAGCGAAGCCAGCTCCATGGCCCCGTATTCGGGGAAAACGGCCAGCGCAGCCCCGGCATCGGCCGCTTGCTCGATCCACCGGGTGATCTTGACGGCATAGGCGGCCCAATCGCCCAAACGGTCGATAGGATATTGCGCCGCGGCAACCGTGAACCGGCTCATAGCGCGCGCATCCAGTATTGCATCGGCTTGCCGCTCTCTTGCTCCTCGCCGTGCTCTTGCCAATGGAACGTTCCGGTCAGGCCCGGCACCGGCGCATAACCGCGACGCGACCAGAAACCGTCGAGCGGCTCATAGCCGTCAGGCTTTGCAGGATGATCCTCTGGTCGCATCACCGCACAGAAGCTGACATGAGTTGCGCCCCAATCGCGCGCCGCCGCCTCGCGATGGTCGAAGAACGCGTGCCCCACACCCTCGCCGCGGTATTCCGGCAGCAGGACGCTCTCACCGAAATAGAAGATTGAGCTGGTCTCGATGCCGCAGCGCTCAAAAGGTTCGCGAATGTAGGCCTCCTGGGCAGCCAGGGGACTTGCCGTCGCCGCCCCGACGATCCGCTCTCCATCGCGCGCCGCGACCAGGACTGCATCCGGCGAGGCGGTGAATTCCGCCAGATAGGCGCGCTCGTAATCGCGTGAACCCGCATAGAGGTAAGGATAGGCGGCAAACACACTGATCCGCAGCTCGGCCAGGTCGTCCAGTGCCGCCCGCAGCGCCTCCCCGGTCAAACGCTCGACCCGCAGCGTCACCCGACCACCTGCGCGGTCCAATCGGCCAGATTGTAGTAGACCGTCACGCGGGTGATCTTACCCCCGGCCATGGTGAAGAAGGCTCCAGCGGGGAGGACATAGGTCTGCCCGTTTGCTTCCGGCAAGCCTTCGTCGGTTGCGAGATATTCGCCGTGCACGGTGAATTCCGCAGCCCCGCTGGCGCCGTCCTCGCTGGCCATCAGGACGATCCCGTCAAGCCGTTCGCGATAGCACCGCTCCATGTGCGCGAGGAATTCGGCGAAAGCCTGCTTGCCGACCTGCCGCCCGCCCTGGTTGATGTCGTGGATCACTCCGTCGTCTAGGCAATCCAGCATGCCCTGCCAGTCGCCAGCGTTGAAGGCGGCATAATAGCGGGTCAGCAGGCCAAGTGCTTCGATACGGTCCATGTCAAATCTCCTTGAACCCGGTCCTAGCGGCAAGCACCGGGACCCTCAATCCGCAAAGAAAAGGGGCGGCGCCATCGGCACCGCCCCCAATTCTTGCCTGTCGGAAAAGTTCTTAGAACTTGCCGCGCAGGGTCACACCGTAAGTGCGCGGTTCGCCCAGGAACTGGGAGAACAGCTGACGGCCACCCGGGTAGTGGTTGGCGTCGTTGAACGGCGCGCTGCCGGTCCCAGCCTGGAACGGCGTGTTGAACGCAACCTGGGCATAATCCTTGTTGAACAGGTTCTGCACCCAGAATTCCAGCGCCCACTTCTGCTCCGGACCACGCACGCCGACACGGGCATTGACCACCGAAAACGCATCCTGCGCCTTCTGCGGGAACAGGTCCGAACCGGTGTTGTAGTCGCTGCTGGTGCGGCTATCGACATAGACCAGGCCCGAAAGCCCGTTGGTGCCGATGTCCGGGGTCCACGAGAAGCTGGAAGTGACAACCACTTCCGGAGCGTTCGACATGTTGTTGCCCGGCAGCATGCGCAGTGCCGGATCAAGCGGAGCACCCGCGTTGGTGCCGACCAGATCGCTGCGGTACTTGGTCTTGGCATAGGTCACGCCAGCCGAAACGCGGAGGTTCTGGGCCGGAACCAGTGAGGTTTCGAGCTCGATACCTTCCGAGCGCACACCCCAGCTGACATCGGACGCGGCGCAGGAGCCGGTTGCAGCGCTGGCATCGCGGTCACCGCCGTTCAGGCCGGTTGCGCAGCCGTTGATGTTCTGCACCAGGTAGACCGAACCGTTGAAGGTGTTCAGCTGGAAGCTGCTGAAGTCCGAACGGAACAGCGTGGCGCTCAGGCTGAACGGACCGGTCGCGTACTTCGCACCCAGTTCGTAGCTGTTCACCAGTTCCGGATCAAACTGCAGGTTGCCTACCACGGCCTGTGCCCCACCAACGCTGGCGAAGGTGATGTTCGGAGACTTGAGCGCCGAACGGTCGAGGTTGAAACCACCAGCCTTGTAACCACGCGAGTAGCTCGCATAGGTCATCAGGTCGTCGGTCGGACGGTACGAGAGGATCGCGGTACCGGTCCACTGGTCTTCGCTGCGCTTCGAATTGATCGAGACGCCATTCAGTTCAGCGGTCGAGTTGCCCTGGCACGAAAGCCCGATGATGCCTGCCGACACGGCGGCGAGCGCCGGGGTCGCCAGCAACGGGGTCAGTGCAGCCTGGTTGGCGGTGCAAACCGTGTTGTTGTTGGCAAAGGTCGCGTCGAAGTCCTTCTTGTCGTTGGTGTAACGGACACCAAGCGTCAGGTCGAGCTTGTCGGTGATGTGGAAGATGTTGTGGGTGAACAGCGCCCAGTTCTTGCCGTGCTGGTTGTAGACGTCGCCAGTCGCACCCTTGTCATTCAGGGTATCGAGCAGGTTCAGCGCACCCCAGACGATCGGCGAAGCGGCACCGAACACAGCCGGCTGAGCCGCAGTGCAGCCTACCGAAGTCGGCGAGTACAGCCCTGCAAGGCTACCGCCCGAAATCAGACGGCAAGCGGCAAAGCGGCCGTACTGCGTACCGAACTTCAGGTTGTCACGAACGACCAGCTTTTCGTCCGAGTAGA
>CAZNBX010000041.1:812-10340 GCA_964571305.1 uncultured Novosphingobium sp. | reverse complement strand
GTTGGCCAGGGTCTGCGCCTCGACCCCCTGCGCGGCATCGACCACCAGCAGCGCGCCTTCGCAGGCGGCCAGGCTGCGGCTGACTTCATAGGCGAAGTCGACGTGGCCCGGGGTGTCCATCAGGTTCAGTTCGTAATCCAGCCCGTCGCGCGCCTTGTACTTGAGGCGCACCGTCTGGGCCTTGATCGTGATCCCGCGCTCTTTCTCGATATCCATGTTGTCGAGCACCTGCGCGCTCATCTCGCGCTCGGTCAGGCCGCCGGTGAACTGGATCAGCCGGTCGGCCAGCGTGGACTTGCCATGGTCGATATGGGCAATGATCGAAAAATTACGGATGCGGGACAGGTCAGTCATAGCCCGCGCAGTTAGCAGCGGATTCAGAAACTGTCAGCCTGTGTTTCAGGCCCTAGCGAACGACAGGCGACGCGAGTTCGAATGCCCCATGCGTATTTACACATATACATGAAAATAAACAGCAATTACTCGCCAACCACTAACGCCTGGGTAAGGGTTGAATGTTAGGTCGCGGGTCCGAAGTTCATTCCATTTGCGCCTGAAAGCCCCTTATGACCGCGCCGACATCCTGGTTTAGTCGACTTTTGCTGGACCGGTCCGGCAATGTTGCCTTTATCAGCGCAGCGGCAATGGTCCCGATCATGGCGCTGATCGGCGGCGGGCTGGATATGAGCCGAGCCTACATGTCGACGACCCAATTGCAGTCCGCCTGCGATGCGGGAGCCCTTGCAGGGCGGAAGGCCATGGGCCGGTCCGGCGTTTACGGCGCAAATGAAAAAGCCATCGCGCGGCGGATGTTCGATGCGAACTTTGATGCCTCGGCCGTCGATGCAGGCGGCATTTCCTTCGAGACAGCGAGCAACGACCAGGGGCAAGTAACCGGAACCGCCAAGGCACGCATGCCAACGATCGTCATGCACATGTTTGGCAAGGACGGTTTCGACATGACCGCCAATTGCATGGCGGAACTTCAGGCATCCAATACCGACGTGATGTTTGTGCTGGACACGACCGGCTCGATGGCCGGCACCAGGATCGCTGGCCTACGCGATGCGGTGAAGGGTTTCCACCGCACCATGAACCAAGCCGTTACTTCCGACACCACCCGGGTGCGCTATGGCTTTGTGCCTTATTCGATGACGGTGAACGCCAGCGGTCTTTTGACCGATCCGGACACCCCGATGCCGACCGACTTTTTCGCCGACAGCGCGCCTTACGAATCGCGTGAGGCCTTGTTCAACACGCCGGTCTATGTTGGGACCACGGTCACCGTCGGGTCGATGGACGAAACCTATCCATCAAAAATCAGTTCAAATAACTGCACCCGCTACGGCTCCAACACTTACCCCACGAGTGGCTCAAATCCGCAAATCACCGGCACTGCGCCCAGTAACGTGACGCGCAAGACCTATGCCTTCAAATCATGGACGGGGACAGGAACAGTCCGGACTTGCACCCGGACGGTCACGACCGAGGAAACAACCTACGTTACCAAGTACGCTTTTACGAACTGGCGGTACAAGCAGGTCAGGCTCGACACCTCGGTGTTCAAGACCCGCGCCAGCGTTCCTGTCGGGACCACTGTGACGATGCCAAGTGGTACGATCGTCCCGGCTACTGAGAACTTCACTTATGCCGAAAAGTCCGGCTACTACGACCCGGTCACCATGGCCAAGCTGAATGGCAGCACCCTGCGCAATGTCGGGCTGACAGGCATGACCTGGAACGGTTGCATCGAGGAACGCGATACCGTCGCTTCGGCGACCTGGAGTCCCATTCCTGACGGCGCCTACGACCTTGACCTGATCAGCGCGCCGACATCCGAAGCAACCCGTTGGCGCCCGCAATGGGACCGGCTGACCTATCGCCGGCTCAACCAGCTTTATTTCGATTCCGTTTCGGATTTGGCCGCCGTGCCCTATGCCTGCCCTGCTCCGATGCGGCTGTTCACCGAAGTGGACATGTCAGGCAATCCCAATGACGTGCCTGTCTGGCTGGATAACTATCTCAATGGCTTGGTGGCGACAGGCAACACCTATCACGACATCGGCATGATCTGGGGGGGACGGCTGGCGAGCCCGCGCGGGGTCTTTGCCGACAACGTCAATCGCGACAACAAGCCGGTCAGCCGCCACCTGATCTTCATGTCTGACGGACAGATGGAACCCAACATCGTCGGCTATAACGCCTATGGGATCGAAGCCTTATCCAACCGCGTCGCGCCGCTGAACAGCAGTATCTTTACCGTTACGGCGCGGCACACCGCGCGGTTCAGGGCGGCCTGCGAAGCGGTGAAGGCCGAAGGCATCACGATCTGGGTCGTCGCTTTCGGCACAACGCTGAACGACGACATGAAGGCTTGCTCCAGCGATGGTCGCGCTTTCTATGCCAGCGACACAACCGCCTTGCAGCAACAGTTCCGCTATATCGCCGCGCAAGTCGCCAATCTGCGGCTGGGCCAGTAATGCCATTGCGCGGCGCAGGAAAAGGCATCTGGCGGCCGCTGGCAAAAGCGGAGAGCGGCGTCACTGCCGTGGAATTCGCCCTGATTGCCCCGGTCTTTCTCGTGATGCTGCTGGGCACCTTCAACCTTGGCCAAGCAGTGTACCTGCAAGGCGTGTTCCACGGCGCCGTGCAGGATGCCGGGCGCGATGCCGGACTAGAATCCGGGGTATCCAACCTCACCGCAATCGATGCGCTGGTAATGAAGCGGGTCGGCAGCATTGCTCCAGAGGGCGCGATCATCTCATCGCGCAAGAACTACACCACCTTCAACGATGTCGGCACGGCCGAGGATTTTGAAGACGCCAACAACAACGGCGCCTACGATGACAACGAATGCTTCACCGACGCCAACGGCAATGGCAACTGGGACGCGGACCGGGCGAGCGCCGGGCTGGGCGGCGCCGATGACGTGGTCGTCTACACGGCTGAACTGACCTACAATTGGCTGATCCCGATGGGCGGATTCCTTGGTTGGGCCGACACCAACAAGCTTACTGCCTCCACCGTCCTGCGCAACCAGCCCTTTGGCAGTCAAGCGGCACGGCCGGAGAAACAGATATGTCCGGCATGACGGGGCGGCTCGCCCGACTACTCGCTCAGCTTCACCGTGACCGCTCTGGCGTTGCGGTGATCGAGTTTGCCTACACGATGCCCATATTTCTGGTGCTGCTGGGCAGCGGGGTGGAACTGACCAACCTTGCCATCACCCATATGCGGGTCAGCCAGGTTGCGGTTTCGCTGGCCGACAATGCTTCACGGGCCAAGCAAAGCGTCGTTTCGGGCGTACCCCGCATTCGTGAGGCCGACGTCAACGAGGTTTTCATGGCCGCAGAGCTGCAAACCCATGGCCTCGACATTCGCGAACGTGGCAAACTGATACTTTCGAGCGTCGAGACGAATTCCGAGGGGGGCCAGTGGATCCACTGGCAGCGTTGTTTCGGCGAGGCTGATCATAAGTCCAGCTATGGCAAGGAGGGTGATGGGAAAACCGGCACCAGCCTGACCGGGATGGGCCCTGCCGGACGCGAGGTTGCGGCAGACCCGGGTTCCGCGGTCATGTTTGTGGAAGTGGCTTACGACTACCGCCCCCTGATGTTTGGGGATTCATTTCTTAACACCGTAATCCGCAAGACTGCGGCGATGTATGTCCGCGATAACCGCGACCTTTCGGCGATCTACAACCCCTCGCCTTCGGCCGTGCCGAGCCAGTGCAGCTGAAACCATGAAGCCGAGCCACATCATCGCCGCCCTGCTCGGGCTGGGTTTCGTCGTCGAATTATTGGTCGACGACAAAGAGGGAGTGCTCAGCAACCTGCACGAGAATTCCAGGACAATGGCCGCTGCAGACGCGGCGCCAGGTCCTTCAGCCCTGCCCGTTTCGAGAACGGCGGCTACCACCCGTTCGCACCCTTGGAGCATCGATGAGGACAGCACCGCTTTCGAGACGGAATATCTGGTTGAGCCGGATTCGCCTGAAGCTGGCGCATCCGAAATCCAGCCTTCGTCAGTACAGGCAAGCCCCGTCCACTCACAACCGCGGCTCGGTTCGCCGGAATTCCCGCACGTCCCGCTCCCTAAACCGCAATTGAGCGCTGCGGGGGCCAGGATCGATTACCCCGACCTCGTGGAACGCTAGATCGAAATCAAGCCACTCTTGCCCTGACTTTCCCGATCTCCACCTGGCCAAAGCGCGGCAGGCCGACTGCAGCCCCCGGCTGCTGGCCCAAATGCAGCGGATATTGGCCGCCGCCTAGCGCCTGCAGCGGCATTCCGGCCTGGGCCAAGTCATAGGGCGATACGCGATTGCGGGTGCATAGCCCCCCTGCCCCGTCGTCGACCAGTTGCTGCTCGAATTCCAGTCCCTGAGCCGCGCCCGCAGAGCGCCGGACGACTGCCACGGCCAATTGCCCTTCGCCAAAATCGACGACGAACGGGGTTCCGACCGGGACGTCGACCAGCCCCTCGACCATGCAGCCGGTGCGCGAGAGGTTGCGCATCATCACTTCGTAGCGGTGATCTTCATGGATCAGGCCGACCTTGCGCAGCACGGTGCGGCGCTCGGGGCGGTACTTGCTCGGCCCTTCGGGGTCGATCACCCAGGCGCCGCTTTCAAGGGCTTCGGCAACGTCTTCCGGCGGAACCGCAACGGCGTAGACATAACCCTGGATTTGCCTCACGCCGAGGCGCTGCATTGCAGCAAGTTCGTCCTGCGCCTCGATACCCTCGGCAGTCGTCTCGATGTTCAGCGCCTCGGCCAGATTAACGATCGAGGCCATGATCGCGGCGTTGCGATTCCCCGGCTCGGTAATCCCGCGAATGAAAGTCTTGTCGATCTTGATCTTGTCGAACGGGGCGTGCTGCAAATAGCCCAGCGAAGAGTAGCCGGTTCCGAAATCGTCGAGTGCCAGGCGGATGCCGAGAATCTTGAGCTGGGCGAACATGTCGCTCGTTACCCGCTCGTCCCCCAGGAAGACCGATTCCGTCATTTCCAGCTCAAGCCGGTCCGGCGCGAGCTGGGCATGGGCGAGTGCTTGGGCGACAACCGAAGCAAAGCCGGCATTCCCGAACTGTGCCGCTGACACATTGACGGCAATCCGGATCGTGGCGGGCCAGGATGCCGCCTGCTCGCAGGCGCGCCGCAAGACCCAGTCGCCCAGCGCGCCGATCAGGTTCGCTTCCTCGGCAATGGGAATGAACACCGCCGGTGGGATTTCGCCCAGTTCCGGATGGGTCCACCGCGCCAATGCCTCAAGCGAAACCACGCGGTGGGTCTTGGTGTCGATGATCGGCTGATAGACGAGGTGCAGCTGGTCGTTCTTCAGCGCTTCGCGCAGCTCTTCCTCGATCTGGCGGCGGCGCTCGGCCTCGGAATGGAGATCGCGGGAATAGAAGCGGAATTGCCCGCGACCTCCGCCCTTGGCGGCATAGAGCGCAAGGTCGGCGGAACGGACAAGGTCTTCGGTATTCACCCCATCGAAGGGGAAGACCGCAACCCCGACCGATGCCCCGATCACGCAGCGGCTGCCCTCGATCTGATAGGGCTGGCTGATCATGGTAATGATCGTGCGGGCAATTTCCCCCAGCCGCCCGCGATCGTCGAGATCGGGGATCATGATCTGGAATTCGTCCCCGCCCAGACGGCCAATCTCGCACCCGGCTTCGGTAACGATCCGTTGCAGCCGTCCGGCAACCTGCTTGAGCAATTCGTCACCAGCCGGATGGCCCAGGGTGTCATTGACGGCCTTGAACCGATCGAGGTCCATCATCAGCAAGGCACAGGAACGCCCGGCCGCCTGATAGGCAGTCAGGGTCGCCCGAAGCCGCTTGTCCATGCGGTGACGGTTGGCCAAGCCGGTCAGGGAATCATATTGCGCCAGGCGCGAAGCATCGCGCTGACTTCGTCGCGCCGCCGTCACGTCGGTGCCATTACCCCGGAACCCAGTGAACGCGCCCTCGGGATCGAATTGGGGCCGACCGGAAATCGACCACCAGATCTCCTTTTCTTCAAGGTCTGCACGAATTTGCAGATCGGCAAAGGTTTTTCGCGCGGAAAGCAGCAGGGGCAAGGTCCGCTCAACCGGGTCATCGTCCTCATCACGTTCCAGGATGAACAGGCTGGTCAGCGGCTCGCCAAGCAACTTGTCGCGCTGCTTTCCTAAAACCGCCCCGACACATTCAGAAACGTAGGTAATTCGCCCTTCGCTGTCGCTGGCCCAAAACCACCCGAGCCCGGAATCCTCATAGTCCTGCAGCAACAGAACTTTTTCCTGAAAGTCCTGCATCGCCAGATCAGGGACTGGTGCAGCCGGTTTTGCCCTGCTGGAAACCAGCAGACTTTTTAAACGGCCCAAAACCAATTCACCCGACATTTAAGTGCAAGCCTCGCATTTCTTAAGAACAACCAACGTGTTCCTAGAGGCATTACCCGGATCAGGGTTGCGAAATGGCTAACGTTAAGTTGACGGAGGCGGCCATTTTCCAAATGCAATTCGCGGCGACGGGGCGTTCCGGGACCAACGCGACGGGGCAGACAGCATTTCCCCCGTTGGCTGCAACCAAGCCCACGACGTCGGGTTTGAGTGGCATGGCAAACTCGATCCCGATCCGGCCAGGACAAGACCACCGCGCCGTCGCCCTGATGCGCAGGCCAGGGGCAATCGCCAGCACAAGCGGCGTTCCTGGATCAAGCCCAGGCAAACCTTCAACCATCACGCCAGTCGCGGAAATGTTGCGGATCGTGCCGCAGAACCGTTTGCCATCCTGCTCGACCACGACCTTGCGCAAAACGGAATGCCTGACGGCACGCGAGGCTCGCGGGCCATTGGCGATCGCTTTCAGCCCCGCCGCAAGGCGGGCGGCTGCGGCGTCCCGATCCAGCGGCTTGTCATAAATATGGCCCTGGACATGGCTGCAACCCAGCGAGCGGACGAGGTCCAGCTCATCGAGCGTCTCCACCCCTTCGGCGGTTGCCTCCATCCCCAGCGCCTCTGCCAGGCTGACGATCGAGGTGATGATGGCGCCGTTCCGGCTATCGGGGATCGTCGCCCCACGCACGAAGGACCGGTCGATCTTGATCTTGTCGAAGGGCGCCTTCTTCAAATAGCCCAGCGCGGAATAGCCCGTACCAAAGTCATCCAGCGCAAGGCGCACCCCGATTCCCTTGAGCGCGGCAAAGGTCGCATCCAGACCGTCGATATCGTTCAGGAACACGCTTTCCGTGATTTCCAGCTCAAGGCGGGCCGGATCCACGTGGGCACTGGCGAGCGCCTGGGTAACGATGGTCGGCAAGGCTGGATTGGCGAATTGCAGGGGCGATACGTTGACCGCGACGCGGATGCTGTCTGGCCAGTTGGCGAGGTCCCGGCAGGCGGTTCGCAGCGCCCATTCGCCAATCTGGGCAATCAGGCCCGTGTCTTCGGCCACCGGGATGAACTTTGCCGGCGGCAGCCAGCCGCGCACGGGATGGTGCCAGCGAAGCAAAGCCTCGAACCCTGTAATCCGCTCGGTAACCGTGTGGACGATCGGCTGGTAATGCAGGTCGAAAGCGCCCTGGACCAAGGCATCGCGCAGGTCCTGTTCAAGCTGGCGGCGCTCTTCGGCATCACTGTGCAGGTCGGGGGCATAGAAATGGTGGCAGCCCCTGCCCCGGTCCTTGGCGGCGTAGAGCGCAAGGTCCGCATTGCGGATTATCGCTTCAGAGGTCACGCCATCGTTGGGGGCCAGCGCGATCCCGACCGAGGCGCCAATGGCCAGTCGCAACCCATCCACCAGGTAGGGTTCCGAGACAGCGGCAATAACCCGCTGCGCCAGCCTGGCCAAGGCGTCACGGTCATGGCGTCCCGCAAGGATGACCTGAAACTCGTCTCCACCCAATCGCCCAACCAGACCTTGCTGGCCGACGGCCTGCTCCAGCCGTGACGCGACCTGGGTCAGCAAACTGTCCCCGGCGGGGTGACCCATCGTGTCGTTGACCTGCTTGAACCGGTCGAGATCGAGCAGGAACACCGCGCAGGCCCGCGCCGCCCGGTCCGGAGCGTTCAGGATCGTCTCGAGCGTCCGCGCCATCTGGAGCCGGTTGGCCAACCCGGTGAGCGAATCGAAGTGGGCCAGGCGCGAAACCTGCGCTTCGGAGCGGAGCTTGTCCGTAAGGTCGTTACCAAAGCCCCTGAAGCCGAGGTAATTGCCATGGCTATCGTGGATCGGTCGGCCACTGACCGACCACCATCGCTCGTCTCGCCGGCTCGCTGACTTGAGCACGAGATCGAGGAAAGGCGACCGCGCCATCAGGTAATAGGCGAGAGTGCGATCGCCATATTTGCGTTGCTCGACCGGATCGAACAGATCGGAAAGCGGCTGCCCCAGCATCGCGGTTTGTTCGACTTCCAGCAGGTCGCAGGCCAATGGCGAGATGTAGACCAGCCGCCCCCGCCGGTCGGTTTCCCAGAACCAACCTTGCCCGGCCTGCTCGAAATCGCTGAGAATTTCTTCCGCCCGCAATTGCTCATGCTCGCGCTCCCGCTGCCGCCGGGCGGCACGCCGGTCGGTCCGGGCTTGCCGGATCGCGGTGTAGATCCCGATCGCTGCGCCGAAGGTAAGGGCGAACCAGATCGGCGGGCTGTTCACACCCAGCGCCACCCCGCTCCACAGCGCGACCTGGGCGTTGATTATGCTCGGCGCGCGGCGCTTGAGGATCATGCTGGCCATGGCACCGATGATCACCAGCGATCCCATCGTGCCATGCCAATGGACGCCGGAATCTTTCGTCCAGTTCGCGGCAGACAAACCGACCAGGAACATCGGTATGGTCACCGCAAAGGTTCCCAGGGCGTTGTGTACTGCGGCGGAAAGGCCCCTCACCCGCTCCACCCTAACCAGCAATGGCGCGGCGCCGGCTATGGCGGAAGCGGCAAACCACCCGGCTGCTGCGTAGATATTGGGCCCGGCTCCCGTGGCGATCAGGTTGATCAAGACGGTCACGGCAATGACCGGGGCCATCATGACCCAGTTGGGCTCGATCAGGCGCGACCGGATTGGCTCGATGGCACGGCGGCGATCGGGAAACCGGGCCGCCTGGCGCGAAAAACTGGCCATGCGTTCGGCAAGAGGTCGCTGTCCTGCAACATCGGACAGTCCATCCTGCCATGGCACGGGCATCTCTTCACGCGGACGGGAAAGTTTTGCTGCTGCGACCATGCCAGCCCTGCGTTGCAGCAAGCACCTGATAGAATGGCAAAAAGAGGGTTACGTATACCCCCCGAGGTTTGCCCGGCAGGCCGCTCCATCGCCCGACTTGAAATGGCCACGCATTCAGGCATCATGCTTTCCAGATAAATACATATGCGGGGGATCAGGATGGCCAAGAACGGCACCACGCTCGAAAACGAGGCGGCCCAATCAACCACGGCGCTCGGCCCACTTGTTGGCCTGGCGCGAGAGGACTTCGTCGGCGCGGTCGCGCTGCTGCTGCGCGAAACCGCCAGCGACCCGACCCGCACCTTCCGGCACGTT